>CAYNWJ010000293.1:398-5581 GCA_964400815.1 uncultured bacterium | reverse complement strand
ACGCCGCCGGTATTTCTGCGGCTGGCCTCTGGCACGTAAATTGCAAACATTATATTGAAGCGCACTCTCAGCCTGAGTTTGGAATAGGTTTCGACATACTTGTTAAACGTAATTTCTTTGAAAACGTTTTAAAAGTTGCGCCCGTTTCGGAAATCGATCCGAATGCGGAGAGGAGGATGTTGTCATGAGAAGAACGATTCTGTTGCTGCTGCTTGCCCTGTTTGTCATGCCGCTTGGTGTTTCGGCCCGGGAAATCGATTATTTTCCCCTCGATACGGAGCGTGCGTGGTATTTCGACGACGGTTCCGCGGACAAGATCGCCGGGGTGAAGAAGGTGGAATTCTCCTTCAACGACGGACAGCGGCGGGGCATGATGTCATTCGCCGTCTATCTCTTCAGGAATTACAACCACCAGGAACGCATGTTCTTCCGCCACGGGAACCGCATATACGAATGGTCGGAGGATGCGGCGCGCCTGTGGTACGATTTCGGCGCCGACGAGGGCGGACGCTGGGAGATGGCGTGGTCGCGAAACGAGGACATGCGCATCCAGGGCGACCGCAACCGTTACGAAGGTGACATCAATGACGGAGCCTTCGTGACACTCGTCGGAAAGGATGTGACGGTGAAAACACCTTTCGGCGATTTCGTGAACTGTTTCCATTTCAAACGTGAGCGGCCGGGTGCGGCAGACGCGGGCTATGTCGAGGAATGGTTCGCGCCCGGCGTGGGTGTGGTCAAGCGTGTGTGGGACTCGATCGCCGGGCCGCGGGAACAGCTGCTGGTGGAACTCGCACGTCCGGACCGTCCCGATGACATGCCGCTCCGCATGGATGTGCGCCTGGACCGGGACATATACGCACACGGCGAGGATGTCAACATCGCCGTGACAGTAATCAACGGAAGCGGCGAGGACTACACGCTCACCTTCCCCAGCGCCTATCAGGTCGATTACATGGTTGACAGGGACTATGTCTGGAGCTCCGTCCGGGATTTCGTCCAGGCGGAAACCACGGTTACCATACCCGCCAACGGAACGCACACATGGGAATTCAACCATACACAGGACGAGTTCGACATCCGGCCCGGAAGGCACATGATCACCGCGAAGCTGGTGGGAACGCCACTCGCCGCCGGCCGGCCTTTTGCGGTCGTCGAGCCGAAGAAGGATATCCCTTCCGGGCTCTCCTTCGAGCTTGCCCTCGAAAAGGAAGAGTACGGCACGGGCGAGGACATACCGTTCACGCTCACCGCGACGAACTCGTCCGGCGAAGCGGTCGTGCTCCAGCTCCCGGAAAAGGGACAGGTCTGGTACAGCCTGGACGGGATGCATCGTGAACTCGTGTTCGACCGTCTCGAGCTGATCGAGGTGGTGATTCCCGCCGGCGGATCCCATACCTTCGAGGAGTCCCATACGGCGGTCAGATCCCTGCTCAAGCCCGGAAACTATCGGCTCATCGTGGGACTTCCGGGATACGGGAGCGTGGCCGGGACGGAATTTTCTGTCACCGCCGAGTTCGCCTACGGTGCGGTCAGGGGTGTTGTCGTGGGCGTGGAGCCGGTGACGGAGACCATGTCAATCGTCGATCCCGAGTTCATCACCCTGGAAGGGGCGCGTGTGGCGCTCGCTCCCGAGATGCCGCGCTATTATCACGACGAACTGTCCAATCTTCCCATGCCCGGCAAGCGCTTGTGGGAGGCGGTCACCGATGTGAATGGCGCCTTCGTTCTCGAGGATGTTCCGCTCGGTATGTTCTATACGGTTACCGCAGGCATGGAGGGTTATGAACTCTACCAGCAGACGATCAGGACGCTGGGCGACGGCGCGGAACTCCGCATCGTTCTCAAACCGAGCCGGCCCCATCCGGTGGAGCCGCTCAATTACAAGCGTCAGCTGACGCAGCATGGTCTGGCGGTCGCCTTCGGCACGGGAAGAACCGTATACCGTCCGGGGGATGCGTTCAAGGCGTTCATGAAGGTGACGAACATGACGGAGGACCCGGTTCAGTTCACCTTCGCCGACGACACATTCCTCTCATGGGAGCTCAGGGGCCGTGACGGCGGCATGGTTCTCTCATCCGGCACGGATGCCCATAAGCATGCGGCTGATGCCGGGTTCATGGTGGAAATCGGACCGAAAGGGACCCACGTGTTCGAAACGGAGGGCCGGGTGGATGATTCGGTGAAGCCGGGGGCATACAGTATCGAGGGCACCCTCCTCTTCGCTTCATCAACGATCGAGGGGCTCGATGCGGCGGGACTGCGGGGATATGCGAAGGTCGCCGTGGCATCGAAGGACGCCATGCCGAAGGAGCCCGAGCGTTACCAGGTCAAATCCGAAAGCGGCCAGATGGTGGTCGATCTGACTGAGAGGCTCAAGACGCACATCGACATGCGGATGAAGGACGGAAGTGTCCAGGGAGAGGTGAATGTGGCCGAGATCCGCGAGAATCTCCATACTGATCGGCCCGGCAAGAAGTTCCTTAAGATGATCGAGGTGGACGCGGACCAGCAGATTCGCGAGGCAGTCGAGAACGCTGTCGTTCGCATCTATTACGATGAGTTCGACTTCGGTCCGGACTTCGACCCGCGCGGCCTGGTGATCGCCCACTGGCACGAGAGCCTCTCCGCCGATGTGGATTCCGAACCATCCTGGGAAGAACTGGAGACGAAGGTTGACACGGTGAATCGTTATGTGGAGGCGGTTACCACGCAATTCAGCTCCTTCGCCCTTTTCGTTCCCGGAGATGTGACCGCGGTCGAGGACGGAGCCCAGCCTTCCGTTTTCGCCCTCAACCAGAATTTCCCGAATCCCTTCAATCCCTCGACCATGATAGAGTTTTCAATCCCGGAAGCGGGTTTGGTTACGTTGTCCGTCTACAATATCATGGGTCAGGAGGCGGCGCGTCTCGTCGAGGGACGGCTCCCCGCCGGCGCTCACAGGATGGAATTCGACGGGTCGTCGTTTTCCTCCGGCGTGTATTTCTACCGGCTCGAAACCGCAAATTCGGTCTTGACGCGAAAGATGACGATGATCAAATAGTCCCGTCAATTTCCCGGAACGAACCAACAGAAAACCCGTGCACGAATCCGGTGCGCGGGTTTTCCAATGATACCCTTGAAGGAAATCGAAGGGCCGGAATCTGTTTTTACGGCTGTTTCGGACATTGCTTTGGTGGTTCCGGCGTTGTATACTGTGTATCGGTCTTGCCGCCGTCGATTTCCCGGAGCAGGGTCCGAGCGCTCCGTCGGCGGTGCTGTTCACCCTTTATATTCGGTGCAATATAGTATAATGATAAGAACCGTTTCCTGTTCCTCGGTGGTCGATGCGGCCGCCGGCATGGTCGAGAAGGCCAATTACCGGCTGCCCGAAGATGTTCTCGCGCGGATCAGAACCATGCGCGACAGAGAAACGCTGCCACGCGCCGTCTCCATTCTCGACCAGATCATCGAAAACGCAGCGATCGCCGCGAGCGACGAGCTTCCCTTGTGCCAGGATACCGGCACCGCGGTTTTTTTCGTCGATATCGGGTGTGATGTGCATGTCGATGGCCCGGGTGTGGTCGAGGCTCTTCAGGAGGGGACGAGGCGCGGGTATGAGGCCGGCAGCCTCCGTAATTCGATCGTGAGCGATCCCTTGCGCCGAGAAAACACCGGTGACAACACACCGGCGGTGGTGCACCTGCGTTTCGTGCCCGGCGACCGTCTTGCCATACATTTCTGTCCGAAAGGGGGCGGCTGCGAAAACATGAGCCGTCTTGCCATGCTCACCTCCGGCGACGGCAGGAAGGGTGTTGTCGATTTTGTGCTCGACACCGTGCGCACAGGAGGAGGGAAGCCGTGTCCTCCCCTGGTCGTCGGCGTCTGCGTGGGCGGAAATTTCGAAACGGCTCCCCTGATCGCCAAGCGTTCCCTTCTCAGGACACTCGGCGAGCGCAACGAAGATCCATATTATGGTGAACTGGAGGAAGAGCTGTTCACGGCTGTCAACGGTCTCGGCATCGGACCGATGGGACTCGGCGGGAGAACCACCGCCCTGGACGTTTTCATCGAGGCGGCGCCCTGTCACATAGCCGGCATGCCTGTGGCGGTGAATATCCAGTGCCATTCGGCGCGACATGTCTCAACAGTCATCTGATCATCGAAGGGAACGATGGCGAAAAGAAGGAAAGCTCCACAGAAAATATCCTCTTCCGGCGGTTTCCTGAAAAACCGGTATGCGCCTGTAATTGTATTCGCGGTTCTGGGGCTCTTGGCGTATTCGAACACCTTTCAGGCGTCCTTTCACCTCGACGATTTTTCCTATATCGGGGAGAACGCGGCACTGCATGACCTGGGTGATATCCCGGCCATCTGGAATTTCGTCACATCGCGTTTTCTCACCAACCTGTCGTTCGCTCTCAATTATCATTTCCACGGCACCGATGTTTTCGGGTATCATGTTGTCAATATCACCATTCATGTCATTGCGACCTGTTTCGCGTGGCGGCTGGCTCTTCTGCTGCTGAACACGCCGGTCATGAACAGGCGGATTGATGCCCCGCACCGTTCGCTGACGGCCTTCGCGTGCGGTCTATTGTTTCTCGTCCATCCGATCCAGACCCAGGCGGTGACGTATATCGTGCAGCGGACGGCGTCCATGGCCGCGCTGTTCTATCTGGCGGCGCTCGCGTTCTATGTGAAGGCGCGGCTGGTGAAGGAACATCGCCGGATCATTTTATATGCGGCCTCTGCTATTTTCGCTGTCTGCGCATTCTTTACGAAGGAAAACACCTTTACACTGCCTGTCGCCGTAATACTGATCGAACTGTTCTTTTTCGTGGAAAAGCCGTCGCAGGTGGTGGAATTCATGAAAAGCAGGCGTTTTCTCGCCCTCGCCGCCATCCTTTTTTGTGCGGCGCTGCTGCTCAAGACGATTTTTTCCATGCAGTTCAAATTTGTGTTCATACCCATCGACTCACACGTGTTCGGCGATCCCATACTGACACCCGCGGTCTATCTCATGACCCAGTTCCGGGTCGTGTCCACCTATATCCGCCTCCTTTTCGCCCCCGTGGGCCTCACGATCGAGCATTACGTCCACGCCTCCACGGGGCTGTTCTCCCCGCCGACCACGGTCCTGGGCCTGCTCTTTCTCGCCGCCGTTTTCGCTCTCGGTGTCTATCTCTATAACAAGCGGCGCC
>CAYNWJ010000293.1:0-388 GCA_964400815.1 uncultured bacterium | reverse complement strand
TGTCGTTCGGGATCATGTGGTTCTTTCTCGCGCTTTCGGTGGAATCGACGGTGAAGCCCCTGCACAATGTCATGTTCGAGCACCGGCTGTATCTGCCCATGTTCGGTTTCGCCCTCATCGTGGCCGATCTGTTCCGTCTCGCGGCAGAACGGTGGATCGGAACGAGACGCGCCGCACAGGTGTTTGTCGCACTCGCCTGTGTGCTCGCCGCCATGACCTTCCACCGTAACATGGCCTGGCGGAGCGAGATCACCCTGATGACCGACGCCATCGCCAAGGAACCCGAGAACCCGCGGCCGTATATGAACCTGGGGGTGGAATACGGGCGCCGGGAAAATGACCAGAAGGCCATCGAATATTATAGAAAAGCAATAAAGGTCTCGCCCAC
>CAYNWJ010000292.1:2634-5607 GCA_964400815.1 uncultured bacterium | reverse complement strand
CCGGCGCGTGCCCTTGATCGTGGAGGGCGAGTTCGAAGTGGTCGAGCACGGTGAAGGCCCGGACGGCATGCCCTCCCGGACATTGGCGTACATCGACGATCACGTTTCCGGCGTCATGGTGCCGCGCGAAGAAGTCGCTGACGAAGCCCTCGAAGCGCTCACGCGATCCGGCTTCGAGGCTCGGGATCACCATGACGGGGACGCTCGTCCCGCCGGCCTCGATCACCCGCTCGCCCCAGGCCTCGGACGCGGCGCGGCGTCTTCGCCAGTCCCCCACGGGTTCGCCTTCGAGCGACACCGTAACCGTATCACCCGCCGCTGTGGCGAACACCGCCTCCCAGGGCGGCTCCAGGCGGTAGAAGGTGTGGAGGTAGAGGGGGAATTTCTCGGCCCACTTGACCGCCCGGTAGTGGTCGAGGGTGCCCTCGGTGAAGCGCATGGTCGCCGCCATCATCCGCGAAACCGTGATGCCGTCCACCGACACCAGCTCCGCCCGCTCCGGCACGCCCGCTCCCTCCGGCGCCCGCGTCACGAACACCCGGCCGTCCAGCACGGTCACGTCCAGCGGGAAGATCCCGCCGAACCCGTCGGCCCACCTGAGGGGTAGCACGTAGGTGTGCCCGTCGCGCACCCCCGCAGCCAGTTCCTGGAGGCGGTAGTAGCAGTCGGCCACGATCAGGGAATCGGGGTCGCCGTCGCGCACGGCCCTCTCGAGGGAATCGGCGAAGGCGGTGAATGCGCCCTCGTCCACCGTGCGGAAGGGACCGGCGTGCATGTCCCGCACCAGTTCCCGGAGCCGTTCCATGTCCGCCAGGAGATCGTCACGCGACACCCGCCGCCGGAAGGAGAAGGAGGGGTCGTTCAGGTCCGGCAGGGGACTGGGCGGCGCGGGCTGGACGATGACGTACAACAGCCACACCAGCGCCAGGCCGAACAGGGCGAATATGTAGAGGATGATGTGGCGCATGGGGTTTCCTGGTGGTGTGGTGGTATTTTATCAACTTCAAATTGAAAATTATATGATTATACCTCATCTCGCCACAAATAATCTATATAAAAAATTATAAACATGCTTGACATCGTGTTGTCTGGAGTTAATATTTTACAATAGTATTGATTGGTGTCTATCTTTAATAAAGGTTTATTATTATGTCATTTACCGAGAATTATCGATTGGGCGAATTGTATTGCGGCCCGGGAGGCATTGGATTTGCCGCTAAAGAGGCTAATGCCATTTATGATGACATCGTTTTTTCAATATCTCATGTTTGGGCAACCGATTATGACAAAGATTCATGCAATACATTTAGACAAAACATTTGCCCAGATAATCCAAAATCTGTTATATGTAAAGATATAAGAAAATTAAATTTCAATAGTTTACTGGAAATCTCACCGATTGATGCTCTCGCGTTTGGATTTCCATGCAATGATTTCAGTGTAGTAGGAGAGCAAAAGGGTATAGATGGCATATATGGCCCATTATATTCTTATGGCATCAAAGCTCTTGAAATGTTTAAACCATTGTTTTTTATGGCAGAAAATGTTGGTGGATTAAGAAATTCTAATGATGGAAAAACATTCAAGACCATCATGAAAAAAATGATTGATGCCGGTTATACCATAACACCTCATTTATATAAATTTGAAGAATACGGCGTACCACAAGCAAGACATAGAATAATAATTGTGGGTTTCAGAAACGATCTTAATTTATCGTTCAAGATACCCGCCCCATTGACTGCCGAAAAAAATTACCTGACCTGCCGAGAAGCGCTTGAAAATCCGCCAATCCCATCTGATGCTGATAATCATGAGTTGACAAAACATGCAAGTATTGTAATTGAAAGACTTAAGCATATTAAACCAGGAGAAAATGCATTTACCGCAAACCTGCCCGATCATCTGACAATGAACGTTAATGGTGCCACAATTAGTCAAATATATAAAAGACTTGATCCAGATAAACCAGCTTATACAGTAACAGGAAGCGGCGGAGGCGGTACACATGTTTATCACTGGAAAGAACCACGGGCATTAACAAATAGAGAACGAGCAAGGTTACAAACATTTCCCGATGATTTCATCTTCATCGGCTCAAAAGAAAGTGTTAGAAAACAAATAGGTATGGCTGTGCCGCCAAAGGGTGTAATAATTATTTTTGAAAGTATTTTGAAAACATTGGCAGGTGTCAAATATAAACACATCACACCAAACATTTCCATTTCAAATTCTCTATTTGATTTGTCCAACAATAATTTGGTTGAGGTAATTGAAAATGTATGATGAAATGTTGTTTGACAATGTTCTAATAGAACCATTGCGTCGTGGAGCCGATGAGCTGAAAATAATATCTGGCTATGCTACATCTGCAATGGCATTTCATCATTTGAAAAGAATTCATGAAATGGAACAAAGACTAAATATTTCCTTGATTGTTGGCATGACACCGGATGAAGGCCTTTCACAAGGCAATCATAAAGGGTTTCAGAAACTGATGAATGAAGATTTCTCTGGTATTTTCAGCTGCTCATATATTATGAGACCTCCAGCTGTACATTCGAAATTATATCTATGGTTAAAAGATGACAAGCCTGTTGAATCTTATATAGGTTCTGCAAATTACACTCAACGTGCGTTTATTTCAGATTCACAAAAAGAAATACTGTCTCCCTCAAATCCAAAAGAAAGTTGTGAATATTACGAGAAATTAGCTGGTGATACGATTTATTGTATTCATTCTGATGCAGAAAATGCTGTCAATATCTTTAATGATATTCAATATCGCAAGAGAAGACGTTTCATTTCAGAAAGAGACCAGGAAGAAGAAATTGAGTATGATGCAATATCTGGTTTGGAGCATGTGAAAGTTTCTTTCATTAATAAATCAGGGATAATTTCGGAACGTTCTGGCTTGAATTGGGGACAAAGACCTGAAGAAAGAAGAGAACCCAATCAGGCATATATCCCTTT
>CAYNWJ010000292.1:0-2624 GCA_964400815.1 uncultured bacterium | reverse complement strand
AAATCAACGATGATATCGCTATTGTTCAGTCAACAGATTTTTTCCCGCCGATAGCACATGACTTTACAGTACAGACAGATGATGGGAAAGTGCTGATCTGTAGTAGAGCACAACAAAATGGAAAGGCTATACATACACCACACAAAAACAGTCTTATCGGTGAATATTTCAGATCTCGTTTAGGCGTTCCAAATGGAGAAAAGGTTATTATGGAGCATTTTGAATCCTATGGCAGATATGATGTAGTTTTTTATAAAATTGATGAAGAAACGTATTTTATGGATTTTTCAAAACCTCAATAATATGGATAATTTATCAAAAGAAGATCGAAAGAAGAACATGAAAAATATCCGCTCTAAAGGCACAAAACCAGAGCGGATTGTTACGTCGATACTCAGAAAAAAAGGGATATATTTTACACAACATGTATCAAAAGTACCAGGCAGACCTGATATAACTTTCCTCAGAAAGAGAATTGCTGTATTTATCGACTCTGACTTCTGGCATCGAAATCCTAAAAAATTTCAAATGCCACAAACTAATGTGGATTATTGGGTTAAAAAGATAAACAACAATGTTGAAAGAGATAAAAAAGTCAACAAAGAGCTTGAGAGACAAGGCTGGAGAGTAATAAGAATTTGGGAAAGTGATATATACAAGAATCCGGATGATTGTGTCAATAAGATATTATCATTGGTTAATGAGCAAAATACTTCTTCATAATATAATACCCTATTTCATTCTTTCCTGGGTCTATTTCTTCTTATTCGTTATAAAAGTTCCCCTCCCCCGCCCTGATGGCCGCGATGAAGCGTCCGGTCTCCGCGCCCGCGTCCTCGGCGCAGAGCACCGCCGATATGGCCGAGGCCGATTCAGCGCCCGCGCGGATCACATCGCCCACGTTGTCCAGGGTGATGCCGCCCACGGCCACGATGGGGAGTGACGACGCGGCGCGCACCCGTTCGATCATGGCTGTGCCGCAGGCCGCCCCCGCGTCCGCCTTGGTGCCGGTGGGAAAAATGGGGCTCAGGCCCAGGTAGTCGGCGCCCAGACGTTCTGCCTCCAGGGCCTCGGGAACATCGTGCACGGTGAGGCCGATGATCCTTTCCGGCCCGAGCAGGCGGCGCGCGATGTGGAAGGGCATGTCGTCCTGTCCGATGTGGACCCCGTCGGCGTCCACCGCCAGCGCCACGTCCACACGGTCGTTCACCAGAAAGAGGGCGCGGTCCATGCAGACGCCCCGGAGCGCGCGGGCCTCCTCCACCATGGAGCGCGTGTCGAGGTCCTTCACCCGGTACTGCACGATGCGGCAGCCGGCCTCCACGGCGCGGCGGACGTCGTCCTCCGTCCCCCGGCGGGTGAGCGCGGCGTCGGTGATCATGTAGAAGTCGGTGTCACGCAAGCGTTCGCGTCTCAATCAGCGCCTTCCTTTCCGTGGTGCGGGGGTCGAGATTGAAGACCGCGTCCAGGAGCGCCGTCTTGAACGCGCCGGGACCGTTGGCGATCTTCCCCGCGATCTCACCCGCGACACCGTACGCCGCGAGCGCAGCAGCCGCCGCCTTCGCCCGGTCCGTCTCCACGGCGGCGAAACTTCCCACCGCCGATCCGGCCATGCAGCCGGTGCCCACCACCGCCCCCATCATGGGGTGGCCGTTGTGTATGATGTATGCCGTTGCGCCGTCGGTGACGATGTCGCGTTCGCCGGTGATCACCGCGGTGAGCCTGCGGTCCTTCGCCAGACGGGCCGCCGTCTCCACCAGGTCGGCGTCCACCTCCCCGGCCTCCACGCCCTTTGTTTTCGCCCCCACGCCCGCGAGGCGTGCGATCTCGGAGGCGTTGCCCTTGATCACCGCCACCTTCAGGCGGTCGAGCAGCTTGAGCACGGCGTCGTCACGGTAGGGCGTGGCGCCCACTCCGACAGCGTCGACGACGACAGGGATCCCCTTCTCGTTCGCGCCCTTCCCCGCCGCGAGCATGGCCTCGAACACCGGGCCGGTGAGGGTGCCGATGTTGAGCACCAGCGCCGAGGATATGCGGGTCATGCCGGCCGCCTCCTCCACGGCGTGGGCCATGACCGGCAGGGCCCCGAAGGCCCGTGTCACGGCGGCGCAGTCATAGATGGTGACCCAGTTGGTTATGTGGTGGACAAGGGGTTTTCCGGAGCGTACCTTCTGCAGGATGTCGGCGATCATGAGCGTGATTCCCGTTCGTGATGGGTGTGCGTACGGTTCGGTCGTCACAGGAATAATAGCACACGGGGCCGTTGAAAGCAAGGGGCGGGGGGACCGGACGAAGTCCGAGGGGGGTCTTTTGGCAGGGAGATGATGAAAAGGCAGCACTCACCCCCTGTCACATTCGTGACATCCCCCTCTCCCGCCGCGAAAGAGGGGGAGCCGTGCGGCGGAGACGGGGCTTGAGTTCTGATTAATCCTCCGACGCACTCCCCCCGAAAACCCATCGGATAATTCACATATGCTATTATAAAGTATGGTATTACATCCATATAAAAAAGCCAAAAAGATTCTTTGAACAATTGATAATACCCCAATTAACCGATGCTGGCGGCGAGGGAAGAATGACGATTGACCGACCGCCGTTTGAACCATGATTTATGGGATTCAAGG
>CAYNWJ010000291.1:0-5617 GCA_964400815.1 uncultured bacterium | reverse complement strand
TCGAAGGCGGGGCTGATCGGCCTCACCAAGACGATGGCAAAAGAATTCGCCTCCCGCGGCATCACCGTGAACGCGGTCGCTCCCGGCTACATCCAGACGGAAATGACCGACCATCTGTCCGATGAGGCGAAGGAGGCCTTTCTGCGGGCCGTACCCCTGAACAGGCCCGGTACGACGGATGACGTTTCATCGGCGGTGATGTTCCTCGCGTCCGAAGAAGCATCATACATCACCGGGCAGGTGGTGTGCGTGGACGGCGGAATGGTGATGTGACCGACCAATGTATGCATGTCCTGTCTGTCTGCCCGCGAAATTGCATACTCCGGGATTTCCCGTGACATTGCGGGCTTTCAGCTGACGTGTTCCGGTCCTTGTCCCGGAAAGAATTTCTTTGCGATTCCACCTGAAATACAATACATTTCATGCATGATTGTCTGAAAACGCTCCAACCCTACATAACCGTATGCACAACGTGCAGTAACATGGAGGAAATCAACATGAGTATCGAAGAAAGGGTCAAAAACCTCGTTATCACCCAGCTCGGTGTCGATGCGGCCAAAGTGACGACGGATGCGTCCTTCATCGACGATCTCGGTGCGGACTCGCTCGACACGGTGGAACTGGTCATGGCGTTCGAGGAGGAATTCGATATTGAAATTCCCGATGACGACGCGCAGAAGATCCGTACGGTCAAGGATGCGGTCTCGTATCTCGAGGACAAGGCCGAATAGTTTCAACCGGTTCGACGGTTTTTCATTCTTGAACCGAAGCGCACGTTTCATTACGGAAAGCGTGGTCACATGCGAAGAGTTGTGATAACCGGGATGGGCGCCATCACGCCGGTGGGCAATACGGTCGGTGAGTTCTGGGAAGCGCTCAGGGCCGGGAAAAACGGCATATCCAGGATCACGAAATTCGATCCCTCCGATCTGAAAACACAGATCGCCGGCGAGGTCAAGGATTTCGATCCCGGGAATATTCTCGATTCGAAGGAAATCAGGCGGATCGACCTGTTCAGCCAGTATGGCATTTTCGCCGCAGACGAGGCGATCCGGAACAGCGGTTTGTCGGTCCCGGACGAGGACCCGTTCGATATCGGTGTGATCGTCGGCTCCGGCATCGGCGGCATAAACGTCCTCGAATCGCAGGTGGAGACATTCCTGAACAAGGGACCCGGCAGAATATCACCCTTCTATATCACGGGGATGATCACCAACATCGTGGCCGGTCACATCGCCGCGAAATTCGGCCTCAACGGCCCGAATTACGTGACGGTCTCGGCCTGTGCATCAGGCGCCCATGCGATTGGCGACGCCTATCACACCATTGCCCGGGGAGACGTGGAAGCCATCGTGACGGGCGGCTCAGAAGGCTCGATCACCGCGCCATCGCTTGCCGGGTTCATCAACATCCAGGCGCTTTCGCGCAGGAACGAGGATCCGGAGAAGGCTTCACGCCCCTTCAATGCCGACCGTGACGGGTTCGTCATGAGCGAAGGCGCCGGCATCATCATTCTCGAGGAACTGGAGCATGCTCGCCGACGCGGAGCGGCCATCTACGCCGAAATGGCGGGTGTCGGCTTCACCGGCGACGCGTATCACATCACCGCACCCCATCCTGAAGGCATCGGCGCGGCGCGGTCCATGGAACTCGCCGTGAAACACGCCGGCAAAAAGATGGAGGATGTCGATTATATCAACTGCCATTGTCCATCCACTCCGGCGGGGGACGCCGCTGAAACGAAGGCTATCAAGCTCGCGTTCGGCGATTTTGCGCGTGAGCTTTCGTTGTCGTCGACCAAGTCCATGACCGGCCATCTTCTCGGGGCCGCGGGCGCCATAGAGCTCATCGCCACGATCCTCGCGATACGTGACAATGTCATTCCGCCGACGATCAACTACGAGAATCCGGATCCGGAATGCGATCTCGACTGCACACCGAACAAGGCGAAGGAAAAACGCATCGATTTCGCCCTGTCCAATTCCTTCGGGTTCGGCGGGCACAATGCGACATTGGCGGTCAAAAAATATACGGACAATTGAACGATGAAGGTGTTCAGGTGGCTCAAACGCTTTTTTCCCGCACGAAAGCCACCGCTAAATATCAAGGATATCGAGCAATCGATCGGATACACGTTCGCCGATACGTCGCTTTTATTCAAAAGCCTCAAGCACCGTTCATATTCCCAGGCGATCGAAGGCAATATCGATTCCTCGAACGAACGCCTCGAGTTTCTCGGTGATTCCGTTCTCAACATGATCATCGCACAGGCGATCTTCGAGGATAATCCCGCCTATCAGGAAGGCGATCTGACCAAGCTCAAAAGCACCCTGGTCAGCAAAACCTCCACGGCGATCGCCGCAAAGAAGGCCGGATTGCAGTCATTCATTCTCCTGAGCGATTCGGAGGACGAGGCGGGGGGGCGAAACAGGACATCGATCATTGCCGATTGCTATGAAGCCGTACTTGCCGCCATATATCTCGATGGCGGGATCGATGCGGCGCGCAGGTTCGTTCAATCGACCATCCTCGATAATTCAGACATCATTCTCGGAGTCGCCCAGAAGAATTACAAAAGCCTTCTGCTCGAGCTTACCCAGGCGAGAAAGCTCGGACACCCGTCCTACATGACCATAATGGAAAAGGGACCCGACCACGACAAGGAATTCACCGTCGAGGTTTCGGTGAAGGGAACACCATTCGGTGTCGGCAAGGGCAAAACCAAGAAGTCGGCCCAACAGCTTGCCGCCAAGGAATGCTTGAAGGTTTTGAAGGAACAGGAAGGACTTATCTGATTCTATACTGCCATGGCGCTTCCTCTTCCGCGCGTTCCTCCCAGTACCCGCATTCAGCAGGTGACAGGTGTTTCCCGTGAATGATTCCGACACGTCCAGAGAAGACCTCATCAATGAAGTTCGCGAATTGACATCGCAGTGTGACGAGCTCAAGAAAAGAATGGCCTCCATGAGCGCCGTTCGGCGACGTTATCGCGACCTTTTGAGAATGTTCGAGGAAAGCCCGGACGCATTCGCCCGGATTGACATGTCCGGCGCCATCGTTGAATTCAATGCGACGTTCATGGAAATGCTCGGGTATGAAGCCGGGGAATTGCGCGAAAAAAGTTATGAGGATTTGACACCACCGAAGTGGCACGCGCTCGAGGCGGACCTTCTGGAAAATCAGGTCCTCGTCCGCGGATATAGCGAGACCTATGAAAAGGGATATGTCCGCGCCGACGGCACGATCATACCGGTTGAATTGCGAACGGTCCTGATACGGGACGACAACGGCGATCCCGCGGGCATGTGGGCCATCATCCGCGACATCACCGGACGAAAAGAAGCCGACAGACGTATCCTGGAAAGCGAGAAACGCTTCAGAACACTGTTCGAGGGTGCGGTCGAGGGAATGATTGTCGCCGATCTGTCCTCCGGACGCATTCGCTTCGCCAACAGGTCGGCCGAACGCATGTTCGGCTATACCGAAGGCGGGATGGTGGGAATAAACATACGCGAGCTTCATCCGGAGGAAGTTCACCAACAGGTGATGACCGCGTTCATGGGGATGGAATCGAACGACAAAGGGGTGATTCAGGACTTGCCCTGTGTTGGAAAGGACGGTTCTCTTTTCCATGTGAAAATCGCCGCGAATCGCATGACCTTTTTGGAGGGAGAATCCGTCGTCGGTTTTTTCACCGACCTGACGGAAACGAAAAAGGCGGAGGAGGCCCTCAGGCAGAGCGACGCCCTCCTGAAGACAACCCAGCGGATGGCGAAGATCGGCGGCTGGGAGCTGGATGTCCGGTCAGGCACGATGATGTGGACGGATGAGGTATACCGTATTCACGGCGTCGATTTCGATCACGTTCCGACTCGGGAGAACATGCTGGCCTTCTATCCGGGCGATGTGCGTGAAACGGTCGCAGGAGTGTTCGAGGACGGCATCCTGAAGGGTTTACCGTGGGACATCGAGGTTCCCTTCGTAAACACCGCTGGGGAGATGCTCTGGGTGCGGATCATCGGCCAGCCCCACTACACGGACACCGAGGTCATGCGCCTGAACGGCACCTTTCAGGACATTACTGAATACAAGAAGCAGGAAATCGAATTGAAATCGGCGATGGTGGCCGCGGAAAGCGCCAACAGGGCGAAAAGCGAGTTTCTCGCGAACATGTCCCATGAATTCCGGACACCGCTGAACGCCATTATCGGCATGGCGCAGATTATCGAGGAGGATGGCGACGGCCTCCGACCGGACAGGCAACGCGAGTTTGCCTCCAATATCCTTGCCAGCGGACACCGCCTTCTTGGCTTGATCAATGACATTCTCGATCTTTCGCATCTCGAGGCCGGGGGTGTCGAGTTCACGATTTCCCCGTTCAGTCCGTCGGAGGTGGCGGCTTCGGTGCTCTCTTCCCTGGAAACGCCCATCACCAGGAAGAATCTGCATGTTGACATTGCCATCGAAGAAAATTTCGTTGTCAATTCCGACGCCGGGAAATTCCGACAGGTCATGGAGAATATCGTGGGCAATGCAGTCAAGTTCACCGGCAATGACGGCAGTATCGGCATATCGACGGAAACGGGACAGTCATACCATGTTTTTCATGTGAAGGATACGGGAATCGGAATCAGCCGGGAGGATCGTGAAAGGATCTTCGTCCATTTTCAGCAGCTCGAAAATACCTATTCGAAGAAGGAACAGGGAACGGGGCTGGGGCTGATCCTTTCCAAGAAGATCGTGGAGATGCTCGGCGGCGAACTGTGGTTCGAAAGCGAACCGGGTTCCGGCAGTACCTTCAGTTTCGCTCTGCCGCTAGTTCCGCCGGGAAGGGCCTGACCGGCGCGGGCGGGTGTTCGGCCCGGCGTTTCCCGCCCGATGGCCGACTGCACTATTAAAATATGCCGCGATGATTTGTTTTGTATTGTTTCAGCTTATGGTACATATCAAGTTCTGAACGGCTCGTGCGATTCAGTTTCAGAAGTGAAAGCGAGGACCACATGCTCGACCATTTGTTGGACGAAGACCAGAAGATGATCCGCGATGCCTGCCGGGAGATCGTGGAGGATCACATCAAGCCCGTGCGGGCCAAATACGACGAAGAGGGATCGTTTCCCTGGGAAGTCATCGAGGTGCTCCGTCAGGCGGACATTTTCGGTGTGTTCATCCCTGAGGAATATGGCGGTTTCGGCGGCGGCGCTCTGGAGATGTGCATCGTCATGGAGGAGCTTTCCCGCGGCTGCGGGGGCATGGCGATATCCTTCGGCGGCTCGGCGCTCGGCGCCTATCCGATCATTCTGCAGGGAAGCGAGGAGCAGAAGCGGAAGTATCTGCCCGACATCGCCTCGGGAAAACGACTGGCCGCGTTCGGCCTGACCGAGCCCAATGCCGGTTCGGACATCACCGCGCTCGAAACGACGGCTGTCAGGGATGGTGACGAGTATGTCCTGAACGGCACCAAGCAGTGGATCACGAACGGCGGCGAGGCCGACATCTATTCCATATTCGCCATGACCGACAAGTCGAAGGGGGCACGCGGCGCCTCCGCTTTCATCGTCGAGAAGGGCACGCCCGGCTTCACCTTCGGCAAGAAGGAAGACAAGATGGGCATTCGCTC
>CAYNWJ010000290.1:0-5654 GCA_964400815.1 uncultured bacterium | reverse complement strand
CCCGGTTTCGAGGACGCATCAGAATGCCCGAATGTGACCGCCGAGCTTCTCCGCCGCGGCTATTCCGAGCCCGACATCGAAAAGATATGGGGCGGGAACCTGCTCCGGGTGTGGCGGGAGGTGGAGGCGCGGGCGGACAAACGATAACCATGGTATGCATTCCCATCGAGTCACATTCACTGCTTGCATACCACACGGACGGAGCGGCGCATGACACGAGGAAGGAAGATCATCGACCATCCCGATTTCGAGCTCTACTGGCCCGGAAAGACCACCCTCGCATGGTTCCTCAAGACCTGCGCGGCGGTGGTGCTTCTGGTGGTGTTCACCTTGATCCTCGCCAGGATCGGCGGATGACCGGAGGGCCTGCGGCATGTTCGGACTGCACCCGCTCGATTTTACGGTTATGGCGGGCTATCTCGTGCTTCTCGCCGGAGTGGGATTCTGGTATTCCCGGATGGTGAGGAACACCGGCGATTTCTTCGTGGGGGGCCGGCGGTTCGGGAAATTCCTGACCATCATGATGAATTTCGGGGTGGGCACCCATTCGGAACAGGCCGTGGGTGTGATCGCCAAGACCTACGAGGTCGGCCTGGCCGGCATCTGGTACCAGTGGCTGTGGCTCATCATCTGGCCTTTCTACCAGATCGCGGGGCCGGTCATCAGGCGCGTCCGGGTGGTCACCACCGCAGATTACTTCCGCAAGCGATACGACCGCCCCATCTCGGTCCTCTATGCCGTGCTCGCCCTCGTCATCCTCATGCTCAGCATCGGCATGATGCTCCTCGGCAGCGGCCGGATCGTCGAATCCGTCACCGGCGGCAAACTGCCCTTCGGCGTCACCGTAGCCGCCATGACCGTGCTGTTCGTCTCCTATGGCATGGCTGGGGGGCTCGTCTCGGCGATCTACACCGACGTGCTCCAGGGCGTCCTCACCATGTTCCTTTCCTTCGCCATCCTGCCCTTTGCCTATGTGCGGGCGGGCGGGTTCGCGGGCCTGCACGCCAGACTGGCTGACACGCCGCACGATTTCTTCAGCCTGGTGGTCCCCGGCGACATCACCGTCTTCTTCATCGTCATGATGGTGGTGAACGCCTTCGTCAACTGGATCGTGCACCCCCACCGTTTCGCAATCATGGGGTCGAGCACATCGGAGGAGGCCATCCACTCGGGGCTCCTCTACGGCTCCCTGGCGAAGCGCATCTGCACCGTGGCCTGGGCCTTCACCGGACTCTTCGCCATCGCCCTGATCCCGGATGTCGGGAATCCCGACCACGCCTTCGGCGAGATCGTCCGGTCCATTCTTCCGGTGGGGCTGGTAGGCCTCTTTCTCGCCTCGGTCCTCGCCGCGGTCCAATCCTCCTGCGACGCCTTCATGGTCTCCGCCTCGGGCATTTTCACACGGAACATCTACCGCGAGCTCTTCGTCAAGGGGAAAACGGACGCCCACTATCTCATGGTGGGCCGGATTTCGTCACTGGCGGTCGTGGTCGGCGGCCTGTGCTTCACATTCTTCCTGCCGGGAGTGGTGGCCGCCCTCGAGCTCTTCTTCAAGATCCCCGCGCTGATCGGCATTCCCGCCTGGCTCGGACTGTTCTGGCGGCGGGCAAACCCCGCGAGCGTCTGGGCAAGTTTCATCGCCGCGGCTACGGTGTTCATCCTGTGTGAAGCGGACCTGTTCGCGGGAGTGGAGGTGTCGCTGCCGGTCGAGATGCTCGCCTATCTCATTGCCGGTTTCGCCGCCGCGGTGGCCACCGGACTTCTGACTCCGCCCCAGCCCCGGGAACAGCTCGACTCCTTCTATGACGACCTGTTCAGGCCCGTCGTCCCGGGTGAAATCGTCGCGGAAGACACCATGTAAAAAAGCCCGCGAACATCGCAGGCTTTTCCTTGCCGGTGGAATACGGCTTATTATTTCGCAGACCGCTCAGGTTTCAGGCGTCTCCTGCAGTTCTGAGTTCCCGGATGATATCCGTATAGGATTCCAGTTTGCCGGCGAATTCGGTGATGATGTTGAGAAGGATACGGTTGCTCAGGGAATAGTCGCCCTGGAACACGCGGTAGAGTTCGGCCTTGTTGATGCGGATGATGGTGCTTTCGCTCGTGGTGACGACCGAGGTCCGTCTGTGCGCGCCGGTGAAGAATTCCTCGCCGCCGATCAGTGTTATGGGCTCCAGCTCGGTGATCAGGGTGCTTTTGTGGGAAAGGATTCTGACACGTCCCTCCAGCAGGATGAACATGCCGTCGGCCTTGTCTCCGTCCTCGAAGAGAAAGAGATCGGCGGGCACCGTCTTGTTGTAGCATATATAGAGAATCTTTCGGAACTGGTCGCTGGTGAGCCCGTGAAAAACGGGGATGCTTTTCATGAAGGACATCATTTTTTCAGCATTGTTGACCAGCGAACGCCTGTCATCGCCGTCTCGCCTCTCGGCGCCGCTTTCCCGGTCCAGCCGTCGCCTGTCCGTGCCGTCACGCCGCGCTTCGAATTCCATAGTTTCATCCTCATGGCCTGTCCGGGGAACATCCCGGCGCACAAGTACATGAACCCGGAACAATTCTTACAGTATTCCCCAATAGAATACGCAGGAAATCGTCGTGTGGCAAGCTTTTTCGTCCGGCGGGAGCAGGGCGGGGCGGCGCATGGCATGGGGGAGATATTGCACGGGGAGTCGATTTACGGTTCCTGGAACCACAGATGAACCGTTTCCGCCAGGTGTTCGGGGCTCGTGGTCTTCACCAGCCTGCCCGGCAGGGACCGGCGGAAGATCTCACCATAGCGGGCGGTGATGATGCGGTTGTCGAGAACGACCACGATCCCGCGGTCGTTACGATGCCGGATGAGCCGTCCCGCGCCCTGTCTGAGCTTGATCGCCGCCTCGGGGACGGAATATTCGATGAAGGGCTTTCCCCCCGACCGCTCGATCTCCTCCATCTGCGCCTGAACGATGGGTTCGGTGGGTACGGCGAAGGGCAGACGGACGATGACCACGATCTCGAGGGCCTTACCGGGGACGTCCACGCCCTCCCAGAAGGAATCTGTGCCGAAGAGCACGGAGCCCGTTTCCTCGCGGAAGCGCCTCAGCAGCAGGTTCCGCGACCCGTCGATCCCCTGCCCCATCAGTGTCAGGGCATCGTGCATGAACGAGTCGCTGAGCTCGTTGTAGGCGCGATGGAGATGGCCCCGGGAAGTGAAAAGCACCAGCATGCCGCGGCGTGTCTCCCGGGCGAGCGCCATGAGGGTTTCGTTGATGGCGTCGATGTACCGGTCGCTTTTGGGCGAGGGGAGATAGGTGGGGACGATGATGCGCGACTGGCTGTCATAGTCGAAAGTCGATGAGGCGATGAACTCGCGCGCCCGTGAACGCGTGTCGAGATCGACGCCCAGCCGCTCGCGGATATAGGAAAAATCGCGGGCCACCGTCAGGGTGGCCGAGGTCATGACCACCGTTTCCATGTGATCATAGAGCCCGATCGCCAGCTTTTCCGCCACATCGAGGGGGGCGCTCTGCACCTTCATGGAATAGGCTGACCCCTGGGGATTGAAATCGAACCAGAAGACGTTCCTCCCGGTTGCGGCGATGAGAAACTCCATCTCGTCCACCACCGTCTGGAGATCGACCTGTGATTTTTCCAGGTCGTTCATGATCTCGTCACGGTCCTCGAGCTGATTCGCCGACAGGGTCGAGACGGCGAGCTTGACATCCTCGATGAGCCGGATGAGACCCGACACGGTTTCCAGGAAGCGCTCGATCTCATCGGCGCATATGCCGAAGACCGGGGTTTCGCTGTCATACCGCAGCTTGCCGTCGTGCCCGTTCCTGTCACGGGACGACTCCTCCTTCGCCGCCGAGAACAGCGCCTCGAACATGATCCGGGTGTCCGAACGAACCTGCGACACCGTATCGACAGCCACCGCCACCGTCCCGCCCTTCTCGGCGAGATCGGGGAATCCCTTCGCCGCGGTGTCGTACCAGTCCCTGAGCACCGCCAGGATGCCGTACCCCCTGCCCTCCGATGTGAACAGGCGGTTCAGGACCCGGCGGACGCGGTAGTAGTTCATGGTGACGCCCAGGTACTGGAGGGCAACCTTCTCGATATTGTGCGCCTCGTCGAACACGAGACGGGTATACTGGCCGAGCACTCCGCCGTCCGACACCATGTCGGAAAAGACGAGCGAGTGGTTCACGATGATGACATGGGCCTTCTGGGCGGCGCGGCGGACCCGCGAAACGAAGCACCGGTCGTTCGCCGGGCATCGGGGTCCCAGACAGGAGATGGTGTCCGAGTTGATCTTTTCCAGAAGACCGCTCTCGATGAGCATGGAATAGAATCCCGTTTCCGACAGATCGCCGGTGGTGGTCTTGAGCAGCCAGGAGGCGACGGGGAGAATGAGGGCCCGCGCCTGTTTTGTGAGATAGACGTCGGGGGCGTTCACCAGACGCTTCCAGCGGTGCAGGCAGAGGTAGTTCCCGCGTCCCTTGAGGATCACCGCCCTGAAGGGGAAATCCAGGGCCCTGCCGAGCAGGGGGATGTCGTTGAAGAAGAGCTGTTCCTGGAGATTCTTCGTGTTCGTCGAGATCACCACCCGCTCCCGGGCGGATTCGGCCCAGAGGATGGCCGGAAGAAGATAGGCTATGGACTTGCCCGTGCCGGTCCCCGCCTCGGCGAGAAGAATCGAGGAGTCGTTGAAGGCCCCGGCCACCTTGACGCCGAACGCCATCTGTCCCGAACGCTCCTCGTAGCTTTCGAAACATTTCGAAAGCCCCCCGCCCGCGGCGAGAAATCCGGCTATGCTGTCGGGATCGATCCTGACGATGTCGAGTTCCGGGGGCGGCGGCGGCTCGGCCGAGAAATCGCCGTACAGGTTACGCACGGCGGCAGTGGTCCGGGGCGGAACGAACTTCGCCTTGCTCCGCCCGGCGCCCGGCGCCTCATCGACACGGGAGAGCAGCTGAGCCTCGAACACGGGAACGAGCGGGCTGTCCGTCTTCGCTGAAATGGTCATCATCTCGTTCAGAAACGCCACGGGAACCACATTGAGCATGTCGAGCATTTTCAGAAATATCTGCGCGGTCACACGGGCGTCGTCGAGGGCCCGGTGGCGTTTCTCCGGGGACATGGCGAAAAAATCGATGAGCGAATCGAGGCTGTAGGACGGCAGTTCGGGCAGGAGAATGCGCGCAAGCTCTATGTTGTCGATGGCGCCTTCGATGGATCCGAACCCGGCCGCCTGCCGGAGAAAATCGATGTCGAAGGATACATTCTGTCCCATGAGACGGTATCCCGCGGTGAAATCGAGAAAGGCGGGCATGACATCCCGGATGGAACCGGCGTTCCTGACATCGTTGTTGGTGATGCCGGTGAGCGTGGTAATGAAATCGGGAATGGACTTTTCCGGCCTGACAAGCTCCGAGAATTCGGCGTCGATGACCCCGCTGCGGACCTTGACGGCGCCGATCTCGATGATCTCGTTGAGACGCGGATCGAGGCCGGTGGTTTCGATGTCGATGCAGACGAAGGTGTCGGCGGAGTGTCTCATGGTTTCGGCATATGGATTATGTGAATGATATACAACAATATACGCAGTTATCTCCGGGACATCACAACCGGCATTCGATGGCGGACATGACATGCTCACTCGTAATGTCATCCAT
>CAYNWJ010000289.1:0-5661 GCA_964400815.1 uncultured bacterium | reverse complement strand
CTCTTTTTATTGCCTCCAAAACACCTTTCCTATACCATAGTATCTCTTTTAAAAAGAGAGGGGGTCAGGGGGTGAGTTTGATTCAGCTCGTGACGACGCTTAGTCCCGAATTGAATCGAAACAGCCTGATAACACTGCATATACCATTGATATACAGTGACATACGATGTTTGTTGCATTCAATTAACCGGACAGTATTGATTTCGTTTATTTCAGCAGGCTTGTCAGAAGGCTTCCGTGTTCTGCGGCAGAGGGGTGCGGCTTCCCGTACGGGATACGCTGGAATGAAATGGCTGTATAGGGATGAAGGGCTTTGTACATCACGGTATTCAGCTCAAAAAGCATCGTATACTGCTGAAATAACGATTGCATAACCCCTCCGCCGCTGTCGCGGCACCTCCCCTGACAGGGGAGGCAGGTACGGCAAACGCTGGCGGCAATGGGCCCTCCTGAGAGGCGGGCGGGGACGAAGTCCGGAGGGGAGTTATCATGACCGAAGCAATGTGCTTTTTAACTGGATAACCGGCTTTGTAAATGAACAGGGCGGTCATCTTCGACCGCCCCGATGCGTCAGGCGCTGTCTTCCTCTTTATCTTCTTCCCCGGGTGGCGCGTCTCCTTCCGGCTTTTCCTCACCGGACTCGTCCGCGCCTGCTCTCTCCACAGTCTCATCTACAGTCTCCTCCTCCGGCGGATTCTCCACGACCGTGCCGTCCTCAGCCTCCGCCGCGCCGCGGATACGGACGAGCTTCGGCGGTTCGAGGAAGCCGTACGGCTCGAAGTGCATGGCGCCGTCCGAATTGACATCGTCGAGGAAGGATTCGGGCGTGATGACCGCAGGTGCGCTTTCAGGCGGGATGCGCAAGGGTCCGAGTGTGTTGCGGAGGGAGCCCACCACTTCGATCTCCACGGTGTTGTCGCCCTGCTTGAGGGCGCCGGTGATCTCGGCTCGATACGGGTGGAAGGGCGCGGCCCCGATGTCGGTGCCGTTGACGGTGACGAACAGGGTGGTCCCCTTCGCGCCCGAGAGGTCCAGCTCGAAGCGCTCGGTCCCGTCGAACTCGAGGGGGAATTCCATCTTGTAGCTCATGGCGCCGGGATAGAAGGCATAGCCCTCGCCGCACCAGTCGCCGACGCCGATGACCTCCTGCTCGTAACGGACGGGGAAGCCCTCGCTCTCCGTCCCCACCGCGAAATCGCCGTAGAGGTAGACGTTCTCGATCTCGGTGTCCCAGAGGAAATCGGTCTCGGCGGTGACCGTGTTCAGCCCCTCGACCGCGTGCTCCGCCGCCGCGAAGACGGTGAAGCGCTTGTCAAGATGCCATTTGCCGGGGGTCGGCTCCGCCTTGACCCCGTTGATGTGGACCGTGAACTTGTCGCCGCTCTCCATGACGAAATCGAAGTGCTCGGGGATGTTCTCGACAGTGAACGTGAAGGTGAGACGGGTCTGGTTGGTGCGTGTGCGGACATTGCGCTGCTCCATCACCCAGGGCTGGGTGTCGCGGTACTCGTCGATGCCGGTGGCGTGCCAGACGGCGTCGCGGGCGGCTGGCAGCGAGGCATCCTTCAGCACGGTCTTCCCGTCCATCTCCAGGCGGCAGCGGTCGATGACGACCACGTTGTCGTGAAGCCGCTGGAATGAATAGGGACCGTCGATGACCAGTTCCTCACGCTCGAAGGCGCTTTCTCCGGGCTCGACCGAGGTCTGGGTCTGGTCGATCACGAAAATCCTGCTTCCGCCGGGATGGAGCTTCGTCCCGATGACCGTGGTCCCGTCAGCCACCCGCGAAGCATAGCGCCAGGCGCGGCCGGTGAGGGCGTCGAGCTCGACCACGCCGCCGAGGGCCCTGACGGTTACGGTGATGTCGGCGTCGTTCTCACGGTCGGTGTTCGCGAGAAAGAGGAGGTGCGCACCGGCTTCAACGCGGTGGTTCACGCGCACGGCGCGGGCGGTCTCCCCGTCGGGGCCGGTGACCGTGACATCGCGGCCGCAGCTCTCTGCGAGGATACGGGCCGCTTCCGGTTCATCCGCGGCGGTTGTGACGTTCACGCGTGCGGCGAATGCGGACATGCGGTCTGACGGCCTGCCGTCAACATACCGGGCGGGCTCGCCGATGAGAAGCACCGCGCCGTCGAACGCGTCGAGCAGGTCCAGCGTCGTTCCCCGCCATGCCCGGGACGCGGGAAGCACCACGGCGTCATAGGCCATGCGTCCGACACGGAAAACACCGCCTTCCGCGGAACCGTGCCGGCCCACGAGCCGTTCGTCCCCCAGATCGAAGGCGATGTGCCCGGAGGCCAGTTCCTCGAGGAGCGCCTCGTACCGTTCCCCGTCGCTGGATGAATATTCTGATGACCGGCAGGGATGCACGGCGCCGTATGCCGGTCCGGACGGCTCCATCACCAGCACCCGGGCGGCGGGACGGCCCCTGCTCACCGCCCAGGACACGCGTCCGAGATAATCGTTGATCACCCGTATATGCTCCCACGAGGGCTGGTGATATGAAAGGGCGGGGGGACATTCGCGCTTGCGGGCCCCCTTGAGGGAAAACTGGACCATGTGGGGCGAAAGAAACGTGGCGCCCGCGGCCAGGCAGGCGTCGGCGGTGTGTTTCATGTCGCTGAAGGTGATATCGTGGCCGGCGCCTTCGAACAGTTGGCACAGGACCCGTTTCCGGCCGAGCTGTCCGGCGGCCGAGGCGGCGCGGCGGACGCCGGTGAGACCGGTGGGACCCGCACCCGTGACCTTCGCCGCGGGAATGTCGGTGTATTCGGCGTGGGCCATGGATGCGCCCCCGGAGCGGACCGTTTCCGCCAGACCGGAGCCTCCGGGGATGCGGCCGCTCAGGAACAGGTCGTGCTCGCGGCACCAGTTCGCGGACTCAATGGTGAAGGAACGCAGGAACCGTTCCGTTACGGCGCGCCGGTAATCGTACAGGAAGCCGAAACGCCCGTCCTCGTCCGCGGAATCGAGCAGCAGGTACAGATAGTCAATGGGAGAATAGCCGATCATGTCCTCGAAGAACGCTTCGAATCCGGCGGTCCAGGGATGGTATACCCGTCCCGAACCGTCCGGAGAACCGTCGAACGCCACCCGCGGGTCCATGGTGAACATGCCCGGCATGTATTCGCCGAAATCGTAGCGGAAAAGCTTGGAATATTTCTCGTGAACCGCGTCGAGGAAGGCCCTGACGGTCTCCGGCTGCATGAGATCGGGATATGCCCCCGCATCTCCGGGACGGATGGTGAAGAAGGCGCCCCATCCCGCAGGATCGTCAGGTTTTTCGCGCGATGTTTCGGGAGCGGCCGTCCCCTCTCCCGCAGGCCGCACGAACAGGAGGGCGCTGTCGATCTCACCGGATTCCACGAGCTTCCTCGCATCGGGCTCCCACACGAGGGCCATGGCGCGGGCGCTTGGGTCGTCGCGGACGACAGCCCCTTTCCCCGCTCCGCCGGGCTGCGATTCGTCGTCTGTGAGCCAGCATTCCATCTCGGTGTCGCGGGCCGTCTCCACCGCCCTGCGCACTGCGCGCATCCACTCGTCCTCGAGGAACGGTGTTCTGAGTCCGGGCCGGGCCTGGATGAGAAACCCGCCGAATCCCTTCTTCTTCATGTCGCGGACGCGGTTCTCGATCTCCGCCGCCTCCATGAGGTAGTTCCAGGACCAGACGGGACAGGGTCTGGCGTGTTTCGGCGGATTGACAAACTCCCTGAGATTCATGCTCTCCCTCACAGCTTCACGGTATGTCCTGCTTTCGAATCGTTGGCGGGCCCGCTCCGCAAATGAACGGACCGGCAGTGCAGCCTGAAACGGTAAGCCGGTTATCCAGTTACGTCAGCATCCTTTCCCCTTCTCCGGGATTCAGGCGAAAAGTTGCAGATCCATCGCCCCCTCTCCCGATACCCCCTCTCCCCCTGAAGGGAGAGAGGGAGCCCGACCTGCTGTGCTTTTCCTTCTCCCGATACGGGGGAAGGTGGCGCGAAGCGACGGAAGGGGGCTTTGCAGAGAACATCTGAATCACACATTGCTTACCGAACTGGATCCCCTGAAACGGTAATATAACGAATGACGCCCGGCGAATCGAAGATTTTTATGGAGGGTCCGGCAATTCACCGCTCATCCGCCGGCGTCCGCAGTCGAAATCCCGGTGCTCCCGTGGTCGATGACACGGTTCATGACGACGGAGAGGACGAGGGCGCCCGCGCCCATGACGGCAAAGGGGATCCTGAGGCCCATGTATGAAGCCATGATGCCGCCGATGAACGGCCCCATACCGATGCCGAAACAGGTCACCGCCGATGTGAGGCCATAGGCGCTCCCGATCTTCTCGCGGGAGATGGTGTTCGAGACGAGGGCGTTCACCGAGGGGATGAGGCCGCCCACGGCCAGCCCGAACAGGCAGCGCTCGATGAACAGCACGGTGACCGAGCCCGCGAAGGCCTGGGGGATCGACACTATCCCCGCCGCCACCAGGCAGGCCACGAGCACCCGTGTGTGGCCGAGACGGTCCCCCACCCTGCCGTAGATGATGGCGGAGACGCCGGAAATGAGCATGGTCGCGCCCACGATGATGCCGGTCAGGGATTCCGCACCCTCGCTGCTTCCTGAAAGCTCCTCGATGAACAGGGGCAGGATCGGGATCACCATGTGGTTCAGGACATAGATAAGGAAATAGATGGACATGATGAGCTTGAAGCCGCGGGTCGAAAGGATGGCTGCCATGGCCTTGCGGCTGTCGCCTTTTTTACGCTTCGGTTTCTCGAAGCGCTCACGGGCGCCGAACACCACCAGCAGGAACCCGATGACCATGATGGCCGAAGCCAGCCCGCAGGAGACCTTGAACCCGTAAAGCTCCGCCAGGACCCCGCCGATCGCCGGACCGGCCGCCGCGCCGAGCAGGATCGCCATGTGCATGATGCCGAGGGAAACGCCGCGGTTCCCCGAGGGTGTGATGCTCGAAACCAGGGTCACCGACGCCGTCACCGTTCCCGTCGTCGCGCCCTGCACGATCCTGAGCGCCAGGAGATGCCACGGCTGTGTCGCCATGCCCATCAGGGCCAGGATGATCGATCCGGCGAACATGGAGCGCATCACCATGATCTTGCGGCCGTACCGGTCGGCGAGCATGCCCCACATGGGCGCGGAGAAGGTCATGGTGATGCCGAAGACCAGCGACGCCCACCCGTTCCACTGGAGGATCTTCTGCTGGGTGTCCACGCCCAGCTCGCGGAAATAGAAGGGGAAGAAGGGCAGCACGAAGGAAAAGCCAACGCCCGAAAGGAACTGGGCGATGAACATGACCCCGAGGGTCATTCTCCATGATTCGTGCGTTTTGTCCTGCGGCGTGTTCGGTTCCGTCATGGCTCCCGCGGGTGGTCGTTGATCGGCTATAATTGCATGAAACAGCGTGACTTTTTCCGTCACAATAAATATAACGAATACGGCGGCCGGAGTCAACGCGGAGTGGAACGGACGGCAGCCCGCCGTTTTCGGGCACACACATTTTTTCGGCGGCTTTCACATGCTGAACCGGGATTTTCGGGATTACCGGATGAGCCGCGATTACAATCCCGTCAATCCTTTCATCCCATGAATCATGGTTCAAACGGCGTACGGTCAATCATCATTCCTCCATCGGCGCCATCATCGGTTACATGCGTT
>CAYNWJ010000288.1:0-5693 GCA_964400815.1 uncultured bacterium | reverse complement strand
CGGCCCTGCAAGCTCAAGAACCAGCCGTGGAACATGCGGTACGGCGGCGAGGTGATCGAGTTCCGTCCCGGCGGGGAACGGGACTACGCCCTTCTCGATCCCACACGGGCCTATCCCAATGAAAAGCTCCTCGGCTGGCGGCGGCACATCGTGCACGACCGTCCGCACGTGACATTGATAGTGGATGAGATCGAAAGCAGGGTGGGTGCGGAGATCGAGGCCAGGTTCCATTCCGCGGCCGGGCAGGAGGCGGGGGACGGGTTCGTGCTCCTGAAAAACGGTGAGGATATGATGGCGGTCATTCCCGCGGCCGACGGCGCATTCGACATCCGCGAGGGAAAGCATGCCATCCTCATGGCGCAGCGGAACGCGAAATTCAGGTGGGTGCCCTATTTCGGAACAGTCGTGACCGCGCGATCGAACAAGACGCGTGTCGCCACCGTCATCGTTCCCGTGGAGGACGCGGCGGAGGCGGAGGACGTGGCGGAAAGCCTGCGGAACGATGTTTCGGAGGATGGCGGCGCTGTTTCCCTGCGCTGGCGAGGAAAGCGCCATGACTACCGGTTCGCCATGGAGGACGATGAGCTGCGCCTCCGGTGACGCATACGGAACCGTACAGACCTGAAAGGCGGGGCCATGCCGGACATGAACCCCGCCTCAGGGAGGATCAGCGTTTGGAAAGCTCGGCCAACGGGTTGAGCAGGAAATCGTAGGCGCCCTTGTCGAGGCCCTCGGGAATGCCGCCCGTGTCCATGAACATCCACGCCCCCGCCCTGTTCGCCCGTTGGAACAGGGTCGTGAGATACTCGTTCATCTCGTCCATATCCCAGTCGAAGAAGAACTTGTGGCAGCCGCCCACGGGGACACAGCCGGAGTCCGGGTGTTCCTCGAGAAAGGCCACCAGGTCCATGTGCTCATAGATGTCGAACGGGTCGAGCATGTCCACGCCCGCCGTAAGCACGAGCGGCAGTATCTTTGTGATGTTGCCGTGGCTGTGAAGATGCACGAATGCCCCGTGATCGTGCGCCAGATCGCAGAGCTTTTTATGCCAGGGCAGGATCCACGCCTCATAGAGTTCCGGGCTGACGAGCAGATTGTCCGATGATCCCAGATCGTCGCACAGGATGATGCAGTCCACGCCACGCTTGAGCACCTCCTCGGCGGCGGCGATGTTCCACTCCCCGACCGTATCGATGAGACGCTTCGAATTCTCCGGATCGATCAGGAGCGACATGAGGAATTCCTGGTAGTCGAGACAGAAATAGTGCGGCCCGCTGAAAAAACCGTTCAGGTTCGCCGCCGTGGCGTACCCGGCCTCCCGGAAGAAGGCGGTGTCCTCCTCGAACCCCTTGTAACGCGCGGGATCGCGGGGATCGGGCAATTCCAGCATGTCCACGTCTTTCGCCTCCTTCATGGGATAGTCGAAATCGCGGTAGAAATGGGGATTCCTGCGGACGATTCGTTTCGCGCCCGTTTCACATTCCAGGATACGCTCGTCCTTTTTCAATTCGATGATGTCGAAATGAAATTCCCCGGGGCCGCCGTGGCCCAAAGGCATGTTGGCGCCCCATCCGACGGCGACGACGGGCTTGTGGAGCACACGGTTGTATTCGAGCACACGCTCACGCTCCTCGTCCGTTATACGGTCCCAGGGATAATTCTTCAGTTCCGGATTGTGGGCGAGACTGTCGGGAAACCGTGTTTCCGGGTTGAGATTGCGGGCGCAGTCCTCGTTCTCGAAGCCCATCAGCCATATGGGGACACGATCGAACGCCTCACCCTTCAGAACGGCCAGGAAATTTTCACGGTGATTCATGGGATATCCTTTCGGAAAATGGTGTGCCGGAAGATCGGCGCTGTTTTCGATTCCATCTCATGCTAAGATACACAATACCGGGTTGAAATTCAATCCGTTGGATCGGGATTGCCTGTAATGTCGGTGAACAGCCCATCGTCTCCCATTTTCATGCAACCTCGTGACTGGCGGCCGGGAACGGATTCCGTTCACAAACGTCTCTATCTGGGTTCCGGCGCATACAAATCCCTGGCAATCCCATGAAACTCACCGTATAATACATATATGCTATTATATTTTATAGTGTTACATCAAAATCTAACCGATGTTTGACCTGATGGAAGAATGGTGATTGACCATACGCCGTTTGAACCATGATTCATGGGATGCATGGATTTACAGGATTGTAATCACGGTTCATCCCGTAATCCTGAAAATCCCGGTTCAGAAAATGAAAATCTCCGAAATAACCACTGTTTGCCGGAAAATGGGGGATTGCCAGATACAAATCCCTATTGACAAGACATGCGCTCCGGTGGTACCATCATAATACGGAATACACACACAATCAGCGGGGATTCCCGTGCCTGTCGTCCGGCGCCGGTCTCCGCCGGGACCCATAGACAACGGAGGAACACATGTCCCGTTCCATTTCACGGCGAACCGCACTGACGTCGGGCGCGGCCGCGGCGGGTGCGTTCGTACAATCAGCCTCTCGCGCCGGAGCGCAGCCCATGACCGCAGGACCCGGCAGGGAGGAATTCTGGGGACCCGGCCCCAACAGGAACCTGGTGCGCGACCTGACACCGGGACCGACCCCGATCCGCCTGGCGGGCTATATCAGATACAATGACGGAGACGACATCGGCGGGATCATCCGGGGACTCAGAGCACAGGGGCTTTCCGCCGCGATAGCCGGTGTGGATCCCTGGCACGGCATGCGCGACTCCGTGGTGCGCGAGCTCACATCCGCCCTGACCGAGCACGATGTGGTGATATTCGAGGTCGGCGGCTACCGCAACCTCCTCCACACGGACGGGGCCGCCCGCCGGGAGAACCTCAGGCACATCGCCCGCTGCCTCGAGGCCGCCGAAAAGATCGGCTGCCGCATGGTGGGGACCATCTCCGGCAGCCGCAATCCCGAAGGCAACCAGTGGGGCGACAACTACGCCGTCCATCCCGACAACTGGACCATCGAAACATGGCGCATGCTCATCGACGGCCTTCGCCAGATTCTCCGCGACACGGAGGGGCTCTCGGCGACCATCGGCATGGAGGCCCAGGTCACCACGAACATCGACGGTCCCCTCGCCCACCGACGTCTCATCGACGATGTGGGCAGCGACCGCATCACGGTCAATCTCGATCCGACGAACATGGTGCACCTCTACAATCACTTCCATACGACCGAATTGATCAACGAGTGTTTCGAGCTGCTCGGCGAGGACATCTTCGGCTGTCACGCCAAGGACACCTATGTCCTCCCCCACAGCCAGACGGTTCATGTCCAGGAAGTCTGCCCCGGACGCGGCAACCTCGACTACGAGACCTATCTCGTCAACCTGAGCCGCCTGAAGTGGTCGCGCTCGCTCCTGCCGGAACACATTCCGGCGGACCAGTTCGACGAGGCCTATGCCCATATCCGCTCGGTCGCCCGGAAGGTGGGTGTCACAATTCACGGTGACGCGTGACTGCTGCCCCCCCTATGGCGTGCTTCAAAGGCTGGCGGGCAAACACGAACGTACGATCGCACCATTAACGGAGCACCGATATGAAACGAAAGATTACACGGCGCGATGCGCTCAAGGGGTCCGCAATCGCCGCCGGAGGCCTGGTGGCCGGCTGCGGCCAGGGAAACGAGCCGGAAACGGGACAGGACGCAAAGCCCGCCATTTCCTATGGGGAGATCGGTGAAAGTCATTCCTGGGCGCCGGGACCCGACCCCAATCTCGAACGGGACCTCACCCCGGGGCAGACCACCGTACGCCTGGGCGGATTCCTCACCGTTCCCGAGGGACAATCCATCGGCGATGCTGTCGCCGCGTTCAAGGCGCGGGGGCTCACCGGCGTCCTCCTCTCGCCCCAGCCCTGGTTCGAAGCCCCGGATTCACGGGTGCGGGAGCTCAGGGACGCCCTCGAAACCCACGATGTCGTTCTTTTCGAAGTGCCGGGATACACCAACATGATCGATCCCGATCCGGCGAAGCGTGATGCGAACCTCACACAGCTCGCCCGCTGCGTCGAGGTCGCCGAACGTGTCGGCTGCCCCATGGTCGGCACCATTACCGGCAGCTGCGACCCCCAATACGGGTTCAATGTCCACCCCGACAACTGGACCGAAGAGACCTGGTCACTCACGGTGAAAAGCATTCGCCGCGTCCTTTCCGACACCGCCGGCATGAAGGCCGCCCTCGGCATGGAAGCCCAGGTCACCACGAACCTGGACGGACCGGCGGCGCACAGGAGGCTCATCGACGATGTGGGCGATCCCCGCTGCGCCGTCAATCTCGACCCGGTCAACATGGTTTCCCTCGCCACCTATTTTCACACAACCGAGCTGATAGAAACATGCTTCGATCTTCTCGGCGAAACCATCCTCGGCTGCCATGCCAAGGACACCCACATCTGGCCCGACAAGCAGACCGTGCATGTTCAGGAGGTCTGCGCCGGCCGGGGGATCATGGACTACGAGACCTATCTCGTGCGCCTGAGCCGCATGGAGTGGCCGCGCACCATCCTTCCCGAGCACATCCCCGCCGACCAGTTCGACGAGGCCTACGCCTATATCAGGGAGGTGGCGGGCAGGGTCGGAGTGAAGATACATGGAGCATGAGGCGCTCTCTATCCATGCGCCCGGGCGATGACGGCAGGACAACACGTGAAGGGACGACACGAATGAAAGATAAAAATACAAACATCACCCGCAGGCAGATCATGATGGGCGCCGCCGCGGGAGGGCTGTTCTCCGCCACGATGGGGACGCGCACGGCCAGCGCCTGGCCTCCGGGACCGAAGGACAGCCCCCCGGACCGTGACCTGACAGCGGGGCCGACTGCCATTCGCTTCGCGGACAACATAAAGCGCGAGGGGAACGAAAGCCCGGAAGAGATGATCCGCCGCAAGCACGACAAGGGCTTCACCGCCATCAAGGGGGCGCGGCACCCCGGCGGCAACAAGGGAGAGCCCTGGCACTCCATGACCATGGACGAGCGCGCCGAAGTGGTGAAAGCCTGCAAAAAGTACGACATGGTGATCTATGAAGTCGGCGGCTACACCAACCTGGTGCATCCGGAGAGCGCCCGTCTGCAGAAAAATCTCACGGCGCTGGCCCACTGCGTCGAGGTGGCCGAGAGCGTAGAATGTCCCATGGTGGGTACGGTGGCCGGATGCCGCGACCCCGAATATCTGATCGTTCCCCATCCCGACAACTGGACCCTCGAAAGCTGGAACCTCCTGGTCAGGAGCATCAAACAGGTCCTCCGCGACACCGCCGGCATGAAGGCGGTCATCGGCATGGAAGCCCAGGTCACCACCATCATCGACTCTCCCGAGGCCCACAAGCGTCTCATGGAGGACGTGGGCGACGAACGCCTGAAGGTCAACCTCGACCCCGTCAACATGATGCACCTCGGGCTCTACTACCACACAACCGAGCTTATCGAGACGTGCTTCGATCTCCTGGGAGAGGACATATACGGCTGCCACGCGAAGGACACCTACATCTGGCCCGACAAACAGACCGTGCACGTCCAGGAGGTCTGCCCCGGCAAAGGCGTCCTCGACTACGAGACCTATCTCGTCCGCATGAGCCGTCTGGAATGGCCCCGCGCCCTCGAACCGGAGCACATCCCCGACGAGGAATATCCAGAGGCAAAGGCGCATGTGGAGAAGGTGGCTA
>CAYNWJ010000287.1:0-5727 GCA_964400815.1 uncultured bacterium | reverse complement strand
GGACGATTAAAACCAGAGAGTTCAGCCTGAAATGCCCGGTTTCAGGCCCGGTCAATAGTAACGTATATGGATGCTGACTTAACTTGATAACCGGATAATATTTTATGTGAATTGTCAGATGGGTTTTTGGGAGCTTGCCAAAAAAATCCAGATGTTGCAGGAACGGTTTCTACAGGCCGCACGAGCGTATCGTGTCAAAGAGCTCTCCGGCGGTCTGCGCGCCCAAAAGCCTCATCAGGCTTTCCCCGTCCGATGCCGCCTTCGAGACCTGTGACAGACACGCGAGATGCCCCTGTATATCGCTCACCGGGGATATCAGCAGGAAAATGAGGTGAACCGGCCGGCGGTCCACGGAATTGTATTCAACACCATTCCCGCAGAGAAGTGCTGCGGCCACGGTACGGGTGACCGAGGTCACACGGCAATGAGGCACGGCGACACCGAGACCGATCCCCGTCGACAGCTTGCCTTCTCGCTCTATGATGAGACGTTGTATTTCCAAGCGATCGAGAGACGCGTATGCCGAGCACGCCAGATCTATGACACGCTCGAGAGCCTCGTCCTTCTCCAGCGTTTCCAGCGTCACCGCCACAGCTTCTTTGTCCAGTCTGCACAGGTTCATAATGACCCTTTCATATCTCCCGGGCCTCGCCGCCCCGAACGACAGCCATCCTGGTCAGGTAGGGCCCGATGAATTCCGTAAAGAACGTCGTCACGAGCAAAATGTTGAAAACAGTGCGGGCGAGGGCGATCCCCTGCGCGCCGAACTCTCCCCCGGCGAACTGTGTTTCGACGACAAGCGCGAGCGCCACGGCGGCCCCCACCTGCGGCAGCATGCTGATGCCAACCCATTTCCTGACCACGGGAAGCGATCCGGAGATGTGGGCCCCGAACGTGGCGCCGGCGATCTTTCCCGCCGCCCTAAATGTGAAATATATGATACTCGCCAGCCAGATGCTTCCAATTCTGGAAAGATCGAGATGCGCCCCCCCGAGGATGAAGAACAGGGCATAGACGATCGGTGTGAATGAACTGAAGCTCAGGCGGATGCGTTTCTTGAGAAACGGGTGCACGTTGACGATGACGGCTCCCGCGGCCATGTTCGCCAGAAGCTCCGAAGCCTCCAGTGCGACTGCCACGCCGCTGACGGTGAAGATCAGAAGAAGGAGAATGAAGATGGAATTTTCCTGGTCCTTCGCCGTCATGAGCAACTGCGCCGCACCGAACCCCGCCGCACCACCCACCGCCAGGGATACAAGAATTTCCTTCATGGGAACGAGCAGACCGTGGATGACATCCAGCGGGCCGCCGCCGAGCATGCCTTTCACCACGGCTAGAACGAAGGCGAAAATCATGAACGAAACCGCGTCGTCGAGCCCCACGACAGCTATGATCGTGCTCGTGAGGGGCCCCCTGGCCTTGTATTGCTGAATGACCGCAACCGTAGCCGCCGGCGCCGTCGCCGACGCAACCGCGCCGAGGATGAGACCGAGTGCAATATCTCCCTGAAAAAGCCACAGGGAAATCGCGACACACACGAACGGTATCAGAGCGCCGAACAAGGTGATAACAACAACGCTCCGGCCCAGGGACCTGAGCATCTTGAGCTCGAGCTCCGTGCCGATCGAAAGGGCGATGATCCCGAGAGCGATCTGGGTGATGACCGTCATTTCCGCGAGCACATCACGCGTGAACAGCCATTGCTCGCTGAAACTCCTGCCCCCCGGATGCCAGAAGAACAGGGAGCCGCCGAGAATCGCCCCGCCGACGACATAGGCCGATACGGTGGGGATTTTCAGGCGGAGAGAAAGGCGTCGCATGACATATGCGACCAGGATGGCTTCAGCCATGTAGAGAAGAACGTTCATGAATGTCCCCGGCGGCCTGCGGGTTCATGAGAAAGGAATATCCGTAACGGGAATGGCCCCGAAGGTCAGATGAAATCGACCTGCTCGATGAGAACAGCCTGTGACACCGGCATGGAATAGATCTCGCCGATGGCGGCATCCACGAAATCCAGCCCCCCCTCCTCGAGTTCGTCGAGGAGGCTTGTGACGGCGTCCTGATCGGCAACGCACGTGAACAGGATCTTGCAGAACCGCTTCCCGCTCATCCCGACGAATTCCGCGAACATCGGGATGGCCTGCGAAAGGTTCTGCGTACCGGACACCCCGTCGACCATCGTCACCTGTCCGCCGCTCACCGATGTCATTCCCAGAATGACATCGTCGAGATATGAATCATCGAGCAGCGCCACAACAAGGAGGTTCATGTTTTTTCTAACCGCAGTGCTCACTCTTTGGCCTCCCCAGCTTTCACAAGCAATTTTTTCGTGAGATAGGGTCCGACAAATTCGGTCAAAAGTGTCGTTACAAGAAGAACGTTGATGGTTTTGTCAGCGAGCGCCATGCCCCGCACGCCGAATGCCCCCGTGCTGAACTCCTGCTGCACGACGAGCGCCAGTGCGATTGCGGCCCCCACCTGCGGAAGCAGCGCGAATCCGACGAAATGTTTGACGGACGGCAGTTTGGCCGCGAAATGAGCGCCGGCGGCGCCGCCGAGTATCTTGCCGGTTGAGCGGGCAAGAAAATACAATCCGGCGACTGCCCAGATCGCAGGAAGCGACCCGAGGTGGAGATGCGCGCCGCCGATGATGAAGAACAGCGCGTAGAAAAGCGGCATGAACGCGCTGAATCCCGTGCGGATCTTGTTACGGAGGTTGGGATAGACATTCACGATCATGATGCCGGCGGTCATGGCTGCGATCAGCTCCGAAACCCCCAGTTTCGAGGCCAGGGCCGCGATGCACAGGATCATCGCGCCGAGGATGAAAACGAATGTCTCCTGATCGGGCGATCTCGCCATCATCCATGCGCCGGCGAAACCGACAACCGCTCCGATGGCCACAGAAACGGTCAGTTCCGTCACCGGAGCGACAACCGCCGCCTGGAGGTTCAGGGAACCGCCGATCATCAGAACCTTCACCACCGCGATGGCAAACGCGAAAATGATAAAGGAAACGGCGTCATCGACCCCCACCACCGCGAGAATCGTCTTCGTCAGGGGACCGCGCGATTTGTATTGCTGGATGACCGCCACGGTTGCGGCTGGTGCGGTCGCCGACGAAACCGAGCCGAGAACGAGCGCGAGCGGGAGATCGCCGAAGACGAGCCAGACCAGTCCCGAAACCACGATGAACGCGCCTCCCGCCTCCAGGAATGCAATGGAAAAAATGCCGGCTCCCAGTGTCCGGATGCGTTTCCACTCCAGTTCCGATCCGATTGCGAGAGCTATGGCGCCCAAAGCGATATGAGTGATGAAAAGGAGCTTCGACAGGGCTCTTTCGTCGAGGAGCCATGATTCGGTGAAGAATCGGCCGCCGGGAATCCACACGAACAGTGTGCCCCCGAGAAGAACACCGCCGATAACATACCCGGAAACAACGGGTATGTTCAAACGATACGCGAGCAGACGCATGAGATAGGCGACAAAAAACGCCTCGGCCAGATAGACGACAATATCCACGATCAGTGGCCTTTGAGCGCCTCGTGCACCTCGAGGGGCGACTCGGCATCGAGAATGCTTTCACGGAGTTTCTGGTTTTTGAGAAGCAGGGCGATTTTCGCCAGCACGCTCAAATATTCCCTGTGAGCCCCTTCAGGGGCGGCAATCATGATGATGATGTGCACGGGCTTGTCGTCGAAGGATTCGTAATGGATGCCCTCCTTGGAAACACCGACAGCCACGGTCATGCCGGTTACGCTTTCCAGACGGACGTGCGGAATGGCGATACCCAGACCGATACTGGTGCTGATGATGTCCTCGCGGTCGAAAATGGCTTCGCGGAGTTTACCGGCATCCTGTATGGTGTCCGCCGAGGAAAGCATCCCGCAGATGGCTTCCAGCGCCTCGTGCTTGTCTGTCGTTTCGAGAATGGTGATGCGGTCCTCGGAAAGGAGCTCGAATATTTTCATCGAGCCGGCCCCCTTTCTCCGATAAGGTTGCGGTTCGGGGAAACGGCGTTTCGGCGGCAACATCAAGAACGGGGCCGCCGGCAATCCACCGAACCCAATCATTGATCGCCGAAGGAATCGCCGATGGCCTCGACCATCGCCATGATGTTTTCCGGCGGCGTTCCGGGCTGGATGTTGTGGACAGCATTGAATACGAACCCTCCGCCCGCGCTGAAGATGCGAATGCGCTCCCGCACCTCGTCATAGACATCTTCGGGACTCGAAAACGGGAGTGTGCTCTGGGTTTCCACGCCGCCGCCCCAGAAGACGATCCGGTCACCGAAATCGCGCTTCAGGCCCGCGGGATCCATCCCGTCCGCCGAGGTCTGCACCGGGCTGATGATGTCGAAACCGGCGTCGATGATGTCGTCGAGAAGCGGCCGTATGCCCCCGCAGCAGTGCATGAAGGTTTTCCAGGTGGTGTTCTCGTGGATCCAGGAGTTGAGCTTCACATGGAACGGTTTCACCATGTCCCGGTACCAGTCGGGAGAAATGAGCGGGCCGCGCTGGGAACCGTAATCCGCACCCGTAATCTTGATGACATCCACGCGATTCCCGACCGCCTCGTACACCCGCTTGAGATTTGCAAGGCCAATCTCGCACTGCCCCGCGAAGACCTCTCGCACGTAGTCCGGCCGCATCGCGAATGACATGTACCACTCCGAGATGTCGCGGATCCCTTTGGGATCGACCAGTTCGGGGGCGGTGGTGTTGGCGACATCGCCGAAGGATGTGCCGGTGAAGCCGTAGCACACGGCGCGGTCGGTGCCTTCATGGAGTTCCTTCGAACGTTTTTCGAGATAGTCCAAAAGTGAGTCGGGATAGATCGCGAACTCCTCGAGATTGTCCTTCGGGTCGAGCTTCTCCTCTTCGATCGGCTTCTGCCTGATGATGGAGTCGAAATAGTGCCCGCCTTTGGGCATGACGGCGCTCGGACGTGCGGAACGGTCGCCGCGCGGATACATGGGAATGTCACCGTTTCCGTCGGGATCGGTGTTGAACTTCCCTGGCACCAAAACCTGCGCGCCGTCGAAGGTCTCCCAGGGCTTCCAGTCTTCGTTCTCGAATCCGAAAGCATTCGATGTATGGTACAGGGCTGTCGTGTCGACGAGCATCCTGTCCCTGAGATCATCGGTCATCTCCCCGAGCATCTGGTAGGGCTCGACGACCTTTACCCGGTCCCCTTCTCCGAGAAGCCCATAGGCTTTTTTCAGAAAATATGTGGTGCTTACGGCGATTCCCGTCTCGAAGGTGCCGCCGAAGTCCACGGGTGTCCTGTCGGGCTCGCGGTGGTCGAGCGCCGCCCGTATTCTTTCTCGTGATGTCATGATGTTCCTCCGTAATGTTATCGACAATCAATAAGGAAATGTACGCAAATCGCGGGCTCATATCAAGGTGAAACAGCGATTTTCACACCATGAAGTCCGCCATGTATTCATCGTCTTCTCCAGCTGATTATTGCGGCGCGGCGGAAAGGGAAAACATACGCCGGCCATCATGGCAGGAGCGTTTGTCGATCATAAGGCATTCATGACACAACCATAATTCGGACAATCTTTTGATCATATTTTTTTACTTTGTTTTGAATACACCGGCACATATATATTGAATAATATACATCATACGAAACAGCCCAAATTAGCTTGCGACGTCATCACGGACCCGCTCTCATGGTATCAGACACCTTTATCGGCCTTATCGAAAACGCCGCACT
>CAYNWJ010000286.1:0-5729 GCA_964400815.1 uncultured bacterium | reverse complement strand
CGTCGTGCCCTGCGGGGTGGACGTCATCGTCGAGATCCCGGGCGTCGACGAGCGGCAGGTCTCGCGCATCAAGCGCATCATCAGCACCACCGCGCGTCTCGAGTTCAAGATACTCAAGAGCGACGAGGACTTCGCGTTCATACGGGACCGTATGGACCTCATCGTCACCGGCGAGGAGGATTCCACCGCGGTCTCCGACTCCACCGAAACGGGGCTCTTCGAGGAGCGCACGACGGAAGACACCGGCGCGATGAAGTTTTCCGAGCTCATCGACTATCAGCGCTCGGGCGGCATCCCCAGCTTCGACATTCTCGTCTCCGAGGAAAACGTCCCGCGCGTGCAGGCGATCCTCGACAATCCCGAGGTGCAGGATTTTCTCGAGGACCAGCGGGTGAAATTCCTCTGGGGCCCGGAGGGTGAACGAACCGATGAATACCGCGCGCTCTATCTGGCGAACGCTGCCAACGAGATGACCGGTGAAATGATAAAGGACGCCCGCGTGACCACCGGCCAGGGAATCGATGCCGGACAGTTCGAAATCCAGATGGAAAACACGTCCGAAGGAGTGCGGGAATGGGCCCGCATCACCGGCGCCAACGTGGGCAAGCGTATCGCCATCGCCCTCGACAACATCATCTGGTCCGCGCCCCGCGTGACCGAGAAGATTTACGGCGGGACCTCGAGCATTACCGGCAGCTTCTCCCAGCAGGAGGCGCGTGATCTGTCGATCGTACTTCGCGCCGGAGCGCTCCCCGCCACCATCAACATCCTCGAGGACAGGACGGTGGGGCCGTCCCTGGGCGCCGACTCAATCAGCAAGAGCACCAACGCCCTGATCATCGGATTCGTCCTCGTCATCATTTTCATGATCGTCTATTACATGGGCGCCGGCGTCATAGCGGTGTTCGCGCTCCTGCTCAACATGCTCTTCATCCTGGCGTACCTCGCCTATTTCCGGGCCACACTGACCCTGCCGGGCATGGCCGGCATCATCCTGACCATCGGCATGGCGGTGGATGCGAACGTGCTGATATTCGAGCGCATCCGTGAGGAACTCCGCCTGGGCAACACCACCCGCGTGGCGCTTGCAAACGGCTACTCCCGTGCCCGCTGGACCATTCTCGACTCGAACATAACCACGTTCCTGACCGCGGTCATCCTCTATAATTTCGGCACCGGCCCGATCAAGGGCTTCGCCCTGACACTCATGGTCGGTATCGTGTCGAGTGTGTTCACGGCGCTCTTCGTCACACGTATCGTGTTCGACCTCATCACGCACAAGATCAATCTCTCGCCCAAGTCTATGGGATTCCTCGCCCTCTTCGTCAATTCGAACTTCAAGCTCGTCGACAATCGCAAGAAGGGCTTCATCATCTCCGGCGCCATGATCCTCGCGGGCATCATCTCTCTGGCGATTCACATGGGGCCGAAATATTCCATCGACTTCCTGGGCGGTACGCTCCTCGAACTCGAGTTCACCCAGCCCGTCACCATCGAGGAGATACGCGATTCCCTCAGGACGGTCGATGTGGAAGGCACCGACCTGGCCTCGAGCGAGATCAAATTCATCGGCCGCGACCGGACGAACGTTCTCGTTCGCATCGTGGAGGTGGGAGACATGCAGGAAACCTCCGAGCGTGTGAAGGAGACCCTCAGGTCCTCGCTCTCGTCGAAAGTCCCCGCCGACGCATCGAGCTGGATCCTCCGCGAGGAGCAGGTGGGACCGAGCATCGGCGCGGAACTCAAGGGACAGGCCATCTGGGCGATCATCCTCTCGCTCATCGTGCTCGTCATCTATATCACCATACGGTTCGAGTTCAAATACTCCGTGGGAGCGATCCTCGCCCTTGTGCATGACGTGCTCATCACGGTGGGCATCTTCTCCATTCTCGGCAAGGAGATATCCCTCTCCATCATCGCGGCGCTCCTCACCATCGTGGGATACTCCCTCAACGACACCATCGTGGTGTTCGACCGCATCAGGGAAAAGCTCCGCTCCGGCTCGCGGGAAGGCTATCTCGCCACCCTGAACACCTCGGTGAACGAAACACTGGGCCGTACGGTGATCACATCGCTGACCACGCTTCTGACCGTTCTCGCCATCTTCCTCTTCGGCGGTACGGTCATCCACGACTTCTCGTTCGCGCTGCTCGTGGGCGTGATCGTCGGTACCTATTCATCGATCTTCGTGGCGACCCCGCTCCTGGTCGAATGGTACCTGGCGGTATCGCAGAAATCGAAGAAGCGGCGGTAAAGGCCACAGCGCAGGCACTAAAGAAAAGGGACGGTCACAGTGACCGTCCCTTTTCTTGTGTCTCATCGCAGCTTGTATGCGATCGGGATGTCCGTTCCAAATTACTCCCACGGAGTGAACACCGAGGTATCATACCGAGAAAGATACAACCCCTCCGTCACATGCGTGACACCTCCCCTTACAGGGGAGGCATATACAGCAGGCGCCGGTAGTTCACACGGTTCCCCTGTCAAGGGAGACGAGGACGAAGTCCGGAGGGGGGCGCCGTGACTCCGAAAAATGCTTCCTATTCCACCTTCCACGTCGTCCCGTCCGCGCGGTCCTCGAGGACGACGCCGATCTCCTTCAGGCGGTCCCGGACGGCGTCGGCGAGCTTCCAGTTCTTCCCGACCCGCGCCTCGGCGCGCAGACCGATGAGGATGTCCATGAGATCGTCGGCGAGCTTGCCCCCGGCCTGTTCGCTCTCGAAGGAAAGCCCGAAGACCTCCGTCCCGAAGGTATCGAACACCCACCGGGCGGCTGTCATGATCCGGGGCGCATCGGGAGAGGATTCGTCAGCGGAATTGACCGCCTTCGCGATGTCGAAGAGATGTCCCATCGCCCGGGCCGTGTTGAAATCGTCGTCCATGGCATCCTCGATGCCGGTGACATGTTCCGCGATGGGATCCATAGTTCGTATTTCATCCTCCGTCATCCCGGGAACATCCTCCGTCCCGCCGAGTACGCGCTCGATCGCAGCATGTACATTCCTGAGCCGCGTGAGGGCCGCCTCCGCCTCCCGGATGCGTTCCTCCGAGAAGTCGATGGGCGAGCGGTAGTGCTTGAGGAGGAAGAACATGCGGATGGCCATGGGATCATAGCTCTTGAGGATGTCCTTCACCATCAGGAAGTTGCCGAGGGACTTGGACATCTTCTCGCCCTCGATATCCAGAAACCCGTTGTGAAGCCAGTATTTGGCGAAGGGTTTTCCCGTGGCGGCCTCCGACTGCGCGACCTCGTTCTCGTGGTGGGGAAAGACCAGGTCCTGTCCGCCGGCGTGAATGTCGAGCGTATCCCCCGCCAGGTCCATGGACATGACCGAGCACTCGATATGCCAGCCGGGCCGCCCCCTGCCCCAGGGGCTGTCCCAGGAGGGCTCGTCGGATTTCGCCGCCTTCCACAGGGCGAAGTCCATGGGGTTGCGTTTGCGGTCGTCCACACCCACACGGGCGCCGGCCTGCATCTGCTCGATATCCCGTCCCGACAGCCTGCCGTATCCGGGGAATGAGGATATGTCGAAATACACATCACCCTCCACCGCGTAGGCATGGCCCTTGTCGATGAGGGTTTGCACCACCTCCTGCATCTTTTCGATGTAGTCCGTGGCGCGGGGATGGTGGGTGGCGGGCCGCACGCCCAGCTTTTCACAGCCGTCGAAGAACGCGTCGGTGTAGCGGGCGGTGATTTCGGAGAACGGCACTCCCTCGTCCTTCGCCTTTTTGATGATCTTGTCGTCCACGTCGGTGATGTTGACGATGTAGTTGACCTCGAAACCCCGGTATTCCAGGTATCTGCGGAACACATCGAACATGATGAGGGGCCGCGCGTTCCCGATGTGGAAATAATCGTAGACCGTTGGCCCGCACGCGTAGAAATTCACCTTTCCCTCGTTGATGGGGACGAAGTCTTCTCTCGTGCGTGTGAACGTGTTGTATACCTTCAATGCCATGATGTAATGTCCTCGGATGTGTGTGATCGTTCCCGGCCCGCGGTTTCAGTGTCCGGCCGCCGCCATTTCGGCAATGCGGGTGACAAGATCGGGGAATTCGATTCCCGCCGCCCGGGCCGATTTGGGGACCAGGCTCGTGCCCGTCATGCCCGGCAGGGTATTGGCCTCGAAACAGAGGGGAATGCCGCCCGCGTCCAGCCGGAAGTCGATGCGGGCTATGTGTCGCAGTCCGAGCAGACGGAAGACCCGGAGGGCGGTGTCGCCGAGGTCCGCGGCCAATTCGTCTCCGATGGGCGCAGGAACGAGATAATCGGTCATGCCGGGAGTATACTTGCATTCGTAGTCATAGATGGCGTGGGACGGTTTGATCTCGATGACGGGTAGAGCGGTGTCGCCCAGTACCGGCACCGTAAGCTCGCTGCCCGGGATATAGGCCTCGATCATGATCTTCCCGGAGTAGGAGAATGCCGTTTCACATGCTTCTGCCAGTGCCGTCTCCGACTCGACCACGGTGAGACCGATGGTGGAGCCGAGATCCGCCGGCTTGACCACACAGGGGAAGCCGATGGAATCACGGATGTCCGGAAGACTGTCACTCATCGACAGCACTGTCCACTGCGCCGTGGGAATGCCGTTCGCGGTGAAAAGCTGTTTGGTGATGTCCTTGTCCATGGCCACGGCGCTGCCGGTCACGCCCGTGCCGGTATAGGGAATCCCCGCCGCTTCCAGCACACCCTGGACACCGCCGTTCTCGCCCAACCCCCCGTGCAGGGCGAGAAATACCACATCGGTCCCGTCTGCCAAGCATGTATCCACGGCGGAAAACAGCGTCCGTTTTTCACACGACCACCGGACATCGTGGGAAACGACCCTGTGGCCACGCTTTTCCAGGGCTTCCGCGACGGCGCGGCCGCTTGCGAGTGACACCTCCCGCTCCGGAGAGGAACCTCCCATGAACACCGCCAGTTTCATCACGATATCACCTCTATCAGGCAGACGGCATAGGCCTCGATACCTTCCATGCGGCCGGTGAATCCCATTTCCTCCGTCGTGGTCGCCTTGACGGAGATCAGTGAGGTATCGATCCCGAGTGCGCCGGCGATCGTGGACATCATCTCGTTCTTGTAGGGCGAGAGCTTGGGTTCCTGGGCGACCACCGTGGTGTCGATGGACTGAATCTCGCCGTTCTTGTCCTCTATCATGGCGGCGACGCGTCTGAGAAGCTCGAGGGAACTTATATTCCTGTATGCGGGGTCGGAATCGGGAAAATTCTCGCCGAGATCACCAAGCCGCATGGCGCCGAGCAGGGCATGACCCAGGGCATGGCACAAAACATCCGCGTCGGAATGGCCCAGAAGCCCCTTGTCGAACGGTATCCCGACACCGCCCAGGATCAATTTTCTGCCCTCCACGAGACGATGCGCGTCATAACCGTGGCCGATTCTCAGCATGATTCCTCCTGTTGTTCGAACAAACGCAGCAGTACGCCGGCAACCGCGAAGTCCGTTTGTGTCGTAATTTTGATATTGAAGTCGTCTCCCTCGACAACATGCACCGGACGGCCGAGCCGCTCCACGAGCATGCAGTCGTCGGTTCCCATGATCCCATCCCGGCGGGCCCGTTCATGGGCCTCGCGCAGAAGAGCCACGCGGAACGCCTGGGGAGTCTGGGTGATACGGAGCGTGTCACGGTCGGGCGTGGAGACCACGACGCCTTCTTCGACCACCTTGACCGTCTCCTTGACCGGGCGCATCACGCTCACCGCCC
>CAYNWJ010000285.1:0-5742 GCA_964400815.1 uncultured bacterium | reverse complement strand
ATGGCGCAGTCGTCCCCGGATGCGATATTCCTCAGGAACGGTCTTTCCGGCATGGATGGCCCCGAATGCGTGCGCGGCCTGCGCACCGGGGCGAAAAAGCAGCCGTTCATCATGGTGTATGAAACCGGTCCCGCTGAAGGGGAGCTCTGCCGCCTGTTCGAGGCGGGGGCTGATGCCGCTGCTCCATCGCCGTTCCCCGGCAGCGGGTGGGCCGGGCTTCTCGAGAGTCATGCCAGGGTGCGGTCACAGGCGGCGCCGCCCATGATCATCACCCGGCCCGCAGGACGCGAGCCGCGAAACGACATGAATGCTGTCGCGGTGATCATGGGAACGGGCGGTTTCGAAGCGGCCGGACGGTTCATGAAGAACGTTCCACAGCAGGAAGACACCGTCTTCTTCCTGCTCGTGCACGGCCACGGGACGGCTCCGCGTCTTCTTTCGGAAAGACTCGCAGCCGCCTCCGGAATACACGTGGAGCACGTGGAGCACGAACGCGTCCTCCGCCCCGGGGTCATGTATGCCGCGCCAAACGGCCGTCACATGATACCGGGCAGGAACGGTCTGACGGTGGGGATCGTGGACGGTCCGCCGGTAAATTACCGCAGACCATCGGCCGATCCGCTCCTCATCGGCATGTCGAACGCGTTCGGCGGCAACTGCGCGGCGGTCGTGTTCAGCGGTTTCGGGCGCGACGGCACGATCGGTTCCGCGGCTGTCGCCGCCCGTGGAGGGCTGATAATCGTCCAGAAACCATCGGGCGCCCTCGTGGACGATCTGCCACGCTCGGTCATGGGCCATGTGTGGCATGTCACCATCGAGGACGAGAATGAGATGCACCGCGCACTCGCGTGGGGATTACGGGAAAAAAGAGGATCACGCGGCCTGATGGTTTCCCGCTAAGGCCGTCAATTATTTCAAAACATCGGAAAAGGAGACAGGATCAATGACTTTCGAACGGACGAACAAAAAGGTGCTCGTGGTCGAGGACGACGCGTTCACCGGGATGATCATCAAGCAGGTGCTTTCCGGCGCGGGCTACCAGGTCGATCTCATGACAGACGGCGCCCTGGCGCTGGAGGCCTTCATGAAAAAACAGTACGACGCGCTTCTCACGGACTGGATCATGCCGAACATGGACGGTATCGAGCTGATCCGCCGCGTGCGTGAGAGCGGCAGGCCCCTGCCGGTCATCATGGTCATCACCACGCTGTCATCGGCCGAGGCGCGGGGACATGCGCTCAAATCCGGCGCCGACGACTATATCTCGAAGCCGTTTCAGCCCAATGACATCATCAAGCATCTCGATACGCTTTTCTCACGCAAATTCCAGCCGGCGCCCGCCTCCCTCTCGCACATCACCGCGCCGAAGGTGGAAAAACCGCGTTTCGTCGCCGTGGGTATCGCAGCCAGCACGGGCGGACCGATGGCCCTGAACGATGTTGTCGCGCGCCTCACCCCCACCTCCGACGCCGTGTATTTCATCGTGCAGCACGCCCCCGCATGGGCGCTCGAGGCCATGGTCGCCCGCTGGAACAAATTGACGCCCATGCATGTGGCTTTCGCCGAAACGGGAATGCCGATCGAGGGGGGCGGGATCTATGTGGCGCCGAAAGAGCGTCATCTCGCGATTCATCCCGATCGCGGATCACTGATGCTCCTCGACGACCCGCCGGAGAATTTCGTGCGGCCGTCGGCGGACCCGCTTTTCAGGTCCATCGCCACGAGGTTCGGAAAATGGAGTATCGGCGTGGTGTTGACCGGAATGGGCCGGGACGGCGTCCGCGGCGCGCAGTATATCAGGGGAGTGGGGGGACGGATCATAGTACAGGACCCGAAAACGGCCGTGGCCCCGTCCATGCCGGCATCCACGATGGACGCAGTGGATGGAGCGGCGGCATGCTCCATTCATGATGTGCCGTCCCGCATGGAGAAAGCCATCATGGAACTCATGGGAGTTCGAACAATCGCAAAGAACCCGGTGGAAACGGCCTGAAGCATATTGATGGACAGGGGAACCTCTGACGGGCCTTTTCTCATCCCCCAACGGGGAATGGAACGGCGCGCCGCATATCAGAGAAGCGGACTCATGAGCTTTGCGATGTTCTCGTAAATCTTCCGCACGGTCGGGCGGCCGTTCCATTCTTCGGAGGGCAGGGTATGCGAACGTGAACGATACCGCTCCAGGTGGCCCCTGAGATCCCGTGTCACTGTCCGGTCATAGAAGGCGAGATTGATCTCGAAATTCAGGGCGAAAGAGCGTATGTCGAAATTGCTCGTTCCTATGAGCGTTATGTCATCATCTATCGTCATGGTCTTGCTGTGGAGCAGACCGTCCCGGAAGAGGTGCAGGTTGACACCCATTTCCAGGAGCTCGCTGAAATAGGCCTTCGAGGCGGCGCTGACGAGGCGCTGATCGGATGTGAGCGGAACATAGAGATCAACCTCGACACCGCGCATGACAGCCACCCTGAGCGCCTGCAGAAACCCCTCGTCGGGCACGAAATACGGCGTGGTGATCGACACGTTTTCGCGGGCGGCGTACATGAGCTCCAGCACCAGCAGCTCATAGTTCTCCATGGGATAGTTCGGTCCGCTCGGAAGGGGCTGGACGGCGACATTCCCGGTAACGTCAGGATCGTGGAAGATATCGGCGGTATCGATGGTCTCACCCGTTTCGAAATACCAGTCGGAGAAGAACACCGCCTGCAGCTCGAGCACCGCCGGTCCGGTGAGCCGCACGGTCATGTCGTGCCAGACCAGGTCCCTGCGGCCGTAACCTGGGTTGACGATGTTGTGGGAGCCGGTGTATGCCGTCGCGCCGTCGATGACCGCAAGTTTTCTGTGGTTCCGTATGTCGATGCGCGCCATATAGAAACGCAGGATGTTCACCGGCAGCATGGGATGGATATCGACCCCGTCCCTCCGCAAGCGCCCGCTCATGCTCTTGAGCATCCCCCGCGACCCCACGGCGTCCACCAGTACACGGCAGAAAACGCCCCGTTTCACCGCCCGCGCCATCGCGTCCGCCACCCGCCGTCCCGTTTCATCGTCGAAATAGATGTAATAGAGAAGATGCACGTGGCGCTCGGCCCGGTCGATGTCCTCGACGAGACGGTCGATGAATGCGGCGGAATCGGTGACGATCTCCGCGTTGTTCCCTCCCAGAATGGGCAGGTTGCCCAGCCGCTCGGCGAGGGTGACCGCCTGCATCTGTCCCGCATCCAATTGGGGTCGAACGATATTGGGATGGTGGCGGAACCTGTCGCTCACCGCCTTGAGCTCGTCGAGGAGCCGGGAGTGACGCTCGATGCGGCGTTTCGGCAGACGGTTCCCGCCCATGAGCAGATAGAGGAACAGGCCGAACCAGGGAACGATGAAGACCACCAGCAGCCATGCCAGGGCGGAATTCGGACTGTGCCGGCGGGGAACGACGATGAGCATGACGATGCGTATCGCCCAGTTGCTCACGAAGAATGCTGTGGTGATGAGGGACACTGTCCGTTCTCCCGGCGTTGTAAATGCCATGAACAATAATCATCTTTGAATCGGGAGCATTCCCCGTCGTTTATTCCGGGGTCAAAACAACCCCCCCGGTCTTCGACCGTATCCCCATGACAGGGGGAACATGCAGCACCGTCGCCTGCTCTATCCCGCCTCCCCTGTCAGGGGAGGCGCCATGCAATGGCGGAGGGGTTATGGTGTCATCGGTTTGCTGCCCCGTATTTCAGACCGGGGCAGTTCATCCGTTCTCAAGACAGTTCTGATGTAATAGTATACGTCAACGCCGAGGCATTTGAAATGTATAATTGCACCGGCGGAATCCCCGGACCCGCGCATCATGAAGGCCTTACAGGGGGCGTTTCACGGCTTGCGCGGCATGACGAATTGCGTATATTGGATTGTGCGTTCACTTCCGGCGCGAAAGCCGCGGTTGCCTGCCGGCCGCGATGACCGACACCGTGACACCGCCATGAAAAAGAGGTGCGACATATGAAACGTTCCGCCGCTGTCATCACTGCCCTGGTCGTCCTGCAAACCGCCGCCGTCCTGCTTCCCCTATCTTCCACCGCCCGGGAACGCCCGCAGGACTATCTCGAGGTGGTGAAAGCCTATGCCGGCTGCATGATCGAGCGGGGGCGCGACCGGTACGGTTCCGAGCATACGCCCCTCTTCGCCGTGGCCCTCGCCCGCGAGACGGAGAGCATCTTCACCGGCGAGGCCCGCGAACGCATCCTGGCCATCGAACGCGGCGACTGGGGCATCCGTCCCCACGACCGCATGGTGCAGGGCGCCAACCCCATGCAGGACCAGAACCTCTACCGCACCCTCCATGCCCTCACGGACATCACCGGCGAGGCGCGTTACGCCCGCGCGGCCGACGATGCCCTGCGCTGGTTCTTCACCCACTGCCAGAGCGAAACCACCGGCCTCTTCGCCTGGGGCGAGCACATCGGCTGGGACTTCGAGACCGAGACGGTGATCGACAAGGACGCCGGGTTCATCCACGAGTTCGCCCGTCCCTGGATGCTCTGGGACCGGTCCTTCGACCTCGCCCCCGGCCCCTGCGAGCGTTTCGCCCGCGGCCTGTGGGAGCATCAGATCGCCGACCGGGAGGGTCACTATTCCCGTCACGCCCGCTACGACGTCCACGGCCCCGGGAAGGGCTCCGAATATCCTCGCCACGGCGGATTCTATATCGCCACATGGGCCGAGGCATACGAGCGCACGCAGGACCCGGTCTTCCTCGAGGCCATCGAGACCCTCGTGGACTCCTTCGAAGCCCGCCGCAACCCGAAGACCCGCGCCCTCATGGCCGAGACCCAGAGCCCCGAGCTCATGTGGCCCAACAGCAACGTCTCCCTCGCCGTGGACCTCCACGACGCCGCCGAAAAAGCGCCCGCGCCCCTCGCCGCGAAGATGCGCGCCTGCGCCCGCACCACCGACCAGGTGTTCCTCGCCATCGACAACGATCTCTCGCCCGAAGGCGAGGGTTTCATGATCCACGCGGTGTCCTCCACCCTCGAGCCCGGCTGGCTGCGCCTGGGAAAGCCCGACGACACCCGCCGGCATTTCTCGGCCACCTGGGCCACCGGGTACGGCGACGCCACCGACGCCCAGATCGCCATGCTCTGCCATCTCCGCTTCCTCCAGACCGGAAATCCCGGCTACCGCGCCCTCGTTCTCGACGCCGCGGGCCGCTACCTCGAAAGCGAGCCGGACACCTCCATCGCCCTCTATCCCGGCGCTCTGGCTGACGCCATTCATCTCATGCTCGCCTCCCACAGCCTCACCGGCGAACGGCGTTATCTCGACCGCGCCGATCATTTCGGCAGGCGGGCGGTCGCCATCTTCTTCGACGGCTCCCCCCTGCCGCGCGCCAGTTCCCGACACGATCACTACGAGGCCATCACCCGCGGTGACACCCTCGCCATGGCGCTCCTGGAACTCTGGGCGGCGAAGGAGGGGCGGGGAGAGGTGGGGCTGGTGTATAATGAGAGGTAGGGGTAAGAATGAATGATGCGTGAAGATGAAGAATACGCCAAAAGCGCTATTTTAAGGGTTTCCTATGTAATAACAACAACTTGTAACCAAGGCTGATCCATATCGACACGGTTCGGGATTTTCGCCCGCCAGTCCTTCTTTCCGTGGCGTTTACGGCGTTTCTTCGTTCCCGCAACACGACGGCTCCGGTACAGGCTGCCGCCCTGCTGTTTGTCACGCCGGATGTGCTGATATATCCGT
>CAYNWJ010000284.1:0-5759 GCA_964400815.1 uncultured bacterium | reverse complement strand
GTCGCGGTGCGTTACGGCTGGGACGATAATCCTTCCTGCAATCTCTACAACGCGGCCGGTCTTCCCGCGTCTCCCTTCAGGACCGACGACTGGCCGGGGATCACCGAGGGGCAATTCGCGCCGAACGACTATCCCCGCTGAAACGCTTCTTTCCCGGCTTTCACCTGTTTCTCGTCGCGAGGCCCGTTCCCCGAGCCCGGACCGTAATGGAACCAGCATACGAAGCGAGACGGAGGTTTTTATGAATAGACGCGATTTCATGGAACGCGGCACGGGAGGCGCCATGGCGGCCTCTCTCGCTTCATCCGCGAATCTTTCCTGCGGCGCATCCGGAGGCGGGAAACCGCCGAACATCATTCTGGCCGTTTCCGACGACACCGGCTGGAATGACGTGGGCTGGCACGGTTCCGAAATCGACACTCCCGTGCTCGACCACCTGGCGGAAACGGGTCTCGACCTGGACCGATTCTATGCCTGGCCCGTCTGCTCGCCCACCAGGGCCGCACTCCTCACCGGCCGTCCACCGAGCAGGTTCGGCATTCTCGGCCCCATCGCCATGCGCAGCACCCTCGCCCTGCCGAAGGACGTCCCCACCCTCGCCGAATCCCTGTCGAACCAAGGATACCGCACCGCCATCAGCGGCAAATGGCATCTCGGCCTCAGCCCGGAGACGGGCCCCAACGCGTACGACTTCCAGCGTTCGTACGGCTATCTTCACGGCCAGATCGATCAGTTCACCCACATCTACAAAAACGGCGACCCGAGCTGGCACCGTGACGGCTCCTTTATCGATGAGGAGGGCCACGCCACGGACCTGATCGCGGACGAAGCCGTCGATATCATCGGGGAATGGAGCGGCCGGGACGCACCGCCGTTCTTCCTCTATGTCCCCTTCAGCGTCCCCCACTATCCCCTCCAGGAGGAGGAACAGTGGACGGAACCCTACCGCGGCAGGATCGAAAACGAATCGCGCCGTATCTTCGCCGCCTCCATGACTCATATGGACGCTGCAATCGGACGCATCATCGACGCGGTGGAGGAACAGGGCATCGGCGATGACACCATCTTCGTCTTCATGAGCGACAACGGGGGGCAGGAATCCTGGACACCGACCTTCGAATACGGGGGGAAGTTCGAGGCGAACGACCGGCTCGGGGACAACGCTCCCCTCAGGGGATGGAAAGGCGAACTGTACGAGGGCGGCATACGCGTCCCGGCCCTCATCCACGCTCCCGGACGATTCACTTCCGCGAAAATCGAACACACGATATCGGCATGCGATCTCTATCCCACCCTCGCGGCGCTTTCCGGCGGCGAAGCTCCCGGCGTGGTTGAGGGAATCGATGTCACCTCCGCCCTCGGGGGCGGAACACTTGAAGAAGAGCGGACCCTCTACCGGCGGACGGGAAGCCGGCTCGCGGTGCGTGTGGGCGAGTGGAAACTCGTGCATGCGGGACCCTCTCCCGGTGACGGCACGGACGAGCTCTTTAACGTCATCGAAGATCCCTGTGAAACCCGTGACCGCGCCGGGAACGAGCCCGAAATCCTGGCCCGTCTCGGACAGGAACTCGAACGGCAGTTCGCGATGGATGCATGACGACCCGCGCGTGTAGAACCCCCTCGGTCTTCGACCGTATCCAGGGGGACCATGTATTTCTTCCTGCGCTTGCTGAACATGGCCTCCCCTGTCAGGGGAGGTGTCACGGTAGTGACGGAGAGGTTATACGATCATGATTGAAAGCCAACCGGCTCGATCTCATACACGGGAGCTACCATGGATCGCAGATCATTTCTGAATCATTCCGCCGGAATCGGTTCGGCGTTGGCCGCTGGACCGCTCTTTGCAGGCACATCACCCGCGCAGACCTCACGGAGCACCCGGCCGAACATCCTCGTGATCGTCGTCGACGATACGGGATGGAACGATGTGGGCTGGCACGGGTCGGAAATAAAAACGCCGGTGATGGACCGCCTGGTCCGCGGGGGTGTGGAACTGGACCGATTCTATTCCCATCCCGTCTGTTCCCCCACGCGCGCGGCCTTTCTCACCGGAAGGCCGTCGGGGCGCTTCGGCATCCGCGGCCCGCTCCAGTATCACGGCGACATGGGCCTTCCGGACAACGTGGTAACCCTCGCGGAACATCTTCGTCGGAACGGCTATGACACCGCCATCTCCGGGAAATGGCATCTGGGCATGGCCCGGAAACACTATCCGGACCGCCACGGCTTCAATCATTCGTATGGATACGTGGGCCCCTGGATCGATTCCTGGACGCACGATGTCACCGATTTCCAGGGTGACATGCGGCCCATCGAACAGTGGCACCGCAATGGCGGGCTGATCGAGGAAGAGGGCCATGTCACCGACCTGGTCGCGGACGAGGCCGTGCGCTATATAGGAGAGATCCGCGATCCGGAAAAACCGTTCTTCCTCTATCTTCCCTTCAGCGCGCCCCATGTGCCCTGCCAGGAGGAGGTCGACTGGACCGCACCCTACGAGGAAACCATCGTCAACGATTCGCGGCGCTATTTCGCGGCGGCCATGACCCACATGGACGCGGCCATCGGGCGGGTGATCGATTCCCTCGAAAAGGAGGGGATCGCCGACAACACCCTCGTCGTCTTCACCAGCGACAACGGCGGGCAGCGCGGCGGTGAATACGAACGCTGGCTCGTTCCTCCCGCGCGCTACTATATGTCCTATGGCGCCACCGACGTGCTCGGCGACAACCGCCCTCTCCGCGACTGGAAAGGGAGCGTGTACGAAGGGGGAATCAGGGTGCCCGCGTTCATGTATTGGCCGGGAACGCTGGCGGCGGGATCTGCCTATGCAGGGCCGTTATCGGTATGCGACCTCTACCCCACCTTCGCGCACCTGGCGCAAAGCCCAATCCCCGGGGATGTCACCATCGAAGGGGCGAATGCCTGGCCCTGGATCACCGGCGAAGACGAACAGCCGGACGACAGGGTCATATTCATACGGACGAACTGGCAGGCATCGCTCCGCAAGGGCGGCTGGAAGCTCATTCACCGGGGCAGGAGCCTCGAAGACGGCGCCGACGAACTCTATCACATCGACAACGATCCTTATGAGGAAAACGACCTGGTGGACAGGCGTCCCGAAATTCTCGAAGGGCTGAAAAAGGAAATGGGGCGGCAGTTCGAAATGGAGATATGAAGAAGAGGGATTGCCCCTTGCCGGAAACACCCGACAACGGTCCTATTCCCGCTCCGCATTCATCGCCGGCCACGCGTATCACCACGATCATCACGCATGTCCAGGACCCGCCGCACCGTCCGTGCGAGTTCGTCGCTCGTGTAGGGCTTTGCCAGACGGCCGTCCGCTTCCTTCAGCCTGTCCTCCATGTGCCGCTCCACACTGTGGCCCGAGGAAACGATGATCGGGAGATCGGGATTGATTTCACGCAGCGCGGCAAATGTCTCCTTCCCGGACATGCCGGGCATGGACAGGTCGAGCACCACCAGATCGATTGCGGACGCCATGTCGCGGAACAGGGCGAGTCCCTGGTGACCGTCACCAGCGACGAGCACACGGTACCCCAGGTCGCGAAGCGCAAACTCCACCAGCTTCTGCACCGATCGTTCATCGTCGATGACAAGAATGGTCTCGCTTCCCAACGGCGTCCCGGAAATCGGTTCGGCCCGCACTTCAGCCTCCGGTTCCGTCTCTTTGAGATATATGTGGAAAACCGTTCCCTCGTTCACCCGGCTTTCCACGGTGATCATGCCGCCGTGGTTGGTGGTGACGATCTTGTATACCATCGCCAGCCCGAGCCCCTGTCCTTTCTTCGGTCCCAGTTCCTTGGTGGTGAAGAGGGGATCGAAGGCCTTGTTCCGCACATCCTCGGACATTCCCGTCCCATTGTCCTCGAATGTGATGTGAATGAAATCACCCGGACCGAGTCCGACCACGTCATCGTCGCCGGGTCGATATCTCGCTGCTGTTATTTTTATGAATGAATCCGCATCCAACCCTTTTTCCTCGATGGCATATGCGGCATTCGTCCCCAGATTGAGCAGCACCTGGACCAATTCCGAATGGTTCGCCAAAACATGGTAGGTGTTCGGGGGGATGGTGTTCTCTTTAGCGATGAGGGGATCGGTGGTCTTTTCCAGCAGGCTGAACACCTCGGAGGCCACGGCATGGATATCCACCGGTCGTTTTTGAGACACGCCGCCCCGCGACAGTGTCTGGAACTGGCGAACGAGTTCGGCCTCCCGTTCGCTGCTCCGCGCCGCCTCGTCGAGACATTCGTGCTGTTGCTCGGACAGGTTGTTGTTGTCCATCGAAACAAGGGAGATATTGCCGATGATTCCCGTGAGGAGGTTGTTGAAATCATGGGCGATGCCACCGGCGAGAGCACCCAGCGAATCCATGCGCTGCCTCACCTGGAGCTGCTGTTCGAGACGCTTCCGTTCGGTGAGGTCCCGGACGATGATGCATGCCTGCCGTCCCTGCTTGTCGGGACGGTCGATGTAGGAAGCACTTGCCTCGACGGGAATCACATCGCCGTCCTGACGCATGATATGGTATTCGAGATTGACGATGCCGCCTCCGGCAAGGGAGCGCAGGGTGAGGCGGAGCGCCTGGTCGCGTTCATCGGGATGAACCTGGTCGAAAATATGGCAGCCGAGAAATGCATCCTGTGAATTGAAACCGAAAAGATGAACCGCCCTGTCATTGGTCATGGTGACCGTCCCATCGCGGTCCGCCAGAATGATCCCGTCGGGCGATGTCTCGATAATTGTGCGGTAGAGCCGTTCCTGTTGTTCGAGAACGGTTGACGCCTCTGCCAGTTCTTTGGTCCGTTCGTCCACGAGACGTTCCAAAAGAACGTGCCGGTATTTCATCCGCCGCATGTACATGACGGGGATTGCCGTGGCGGCGGACAGGATCAGCAGCACGACGAGCACCCTGAACCACAGGGTTCCCCAAAAAGGAGGAGGAATGGTGACATCGAGCGTAACGCCCTCGTTGTTCCAGACCCCTCCCCCGTTCGCTCCGCGGAGCCTGAAGGTATAGTTGCCCGGAGGCACATGGGTGTATGTCGCAAACCGGAACTCCTTGGTGTATATCCAGCCGGGATCGACGCCTTCAAGCATGTACGAGAAACGGTTGTTTATCGGGGATGTTAAATCCAGGACGGCGAATTCGAAGGTGAAACTGTTCGTGTCGTGGGCGATCTCCAGATGCGTGCCGTTCCGTATGAAACGTCTGACACTCCGGCGCGTATTGGTCCTGCGAAATGTGCTCACCACGACGGGAGGAACGGTATCGCTGCCCTGCAAACGGTCCGGACGCACACAAACGAGACCGTCGGAGGTCCCGAACCAGAGCAGACCGTCCCCGTCCACCGCCGCCGCGCCGCGCATGAACGCATTCGAGGAGAGGCCGTCATGAACGGTGAATGTCTGGAATTCAAATGTCTTCGGATCGAATCTCACCAGTCCGCCGTTGGTGCCAAGCCACACATTGCCGCTTCCGTCCTCCACGATCGACTGGACATTGTTGTTGGCGAGGCCCTGACGTTCCGTAAAATGCCTGAATTCCGACCGCACCGGATCGAACCGGCTCAAACCGCCGCCGCCGGTCCCGAACCACAAACCGCCGCTGCTGTCCTCGAACATGGAAAAGATACGGGGGTTGCCTATGCCGGTTGGATCGCCCGGATCGTAACGATATCGCCTGAATGAGTCTGTCGCGGGGTCGTACCGGTTGATTCCCTCGAACGTGCCGA
>CAYNWJ010000283.1:2424-5769 GCA_964400815.1 uncultured bacterium | reverse complement strand
CCACGGCGTGAGGATGTCGGCCAGGCGTTGCCAGGCGGCGACCAGGTGTCTGAATACTATCCAGGAAAAACCGTAGATATACCCTGTCATCCATAATAATATCAGGCGGGCCTTGATTCAACGTTTTCCATTTGCAATTTATTTCACTATAGAATCAAACACCATTATGGTGATAGCCGTATTACACGGCAGCAGAGAACCGAACACCTGGATGATCCGTATTTGAAAAGTTCATAATCGATGTAACCGACCAAAGAGGTAGAAATGCTCGGCAAACAGGAACGAATCGTCCCCCTCGACATACAGGATGAGATGCAGACGGCGTACATGGACTATTCCATGTCGGTGATCATCTCCCGCGCCCTGCCGGATGTCCGCGACGGTCTCAAGCCCTCGCAGCGCCGTATTCTCACCGCCATGAACGACCTGAACCTCTCGCCGGGGAGGGCCCACAGAAAATGCGCCAAGATCGCCGGCGACACATCGGGTAACTATCATCCCCACGGCGAGCAGGTGGTGTATCCCACCCTTGTCCGCATGGCCCAGGACTTCGCCATGCGCTATCCGCTCGTGGACGGGCAGGGTAACTTCGGGTCCGTGGACGGCGACGGGGCTGCGGCTATGCGCTACACCGAGGCCCGCATGACACCGGCCGCCATGGAGATGCTCTCCGATCTGGACAAGGATACGGTGACCATGTCGCCGAACTACGACGAGACGCTCCAGATGCCGGATGTCCTGCCGGCCAGGTTCCCGAACCTCCTCTGCAACGGCTCCCAGGGAATCGCGGTGGGCATGGCGACCAACATCCCGCCCCACAACCTGGGCGAGGTGGTGGATGCCTGCATCGCGGTCATCGAGAACCCCGAGATCGAGGTGAAGGAGCTCTTGAAGCACATCAAGGGGCCGGATTTTCCCACGGGCGGCATCATCTATGGCCGCAAGGGGATCGTGGACGCCTTCCGGACGGGCCGGGGCAAGATCAAGATCAGGGCCCGGGCCACCATCGAGACCCTCCGCAACGACAAGTCCCAGATCGTGGTCACCGAGATCCCCTACATGGTCAACAAGTCCAACCTCCTGGAGAAGATCGCGGACCTGGTGCGCAGCAAGCTGGTGGAGGGCGTTTCCGATCTCCGCGACGAATCCGACCGCGACGGCATGCGGATCGTGATCGAGCTCAAGAAGGACGCCTACCCGGAAGTGGTGCTCAAGAACCTCTACAAGCACTCCCAGCTTTCCACGTCCTTCGGCATCATCCTCCTGGCGCTGGTGGAGAACCAGCCCAAGGTCATGGCCATGCAGGAGATGATCCGCCACTATATCGAACACCGTCACGACGTGGTGGTGCGCCGCACGGAATACGATCTCGACAAGGCCGAGAAGCGCGCCCATATCCTCGAGGGCCTCAAGATCGCCCTCGACAACATCGACGAGGTCATCGAGCTCATCAGGAACTCATCGAGCCCCGACGAGGCGAAGACCGGCCTGATCACGCGGTTCGGCCTCTCCGATATACAGGCGCAGGCCATTCTCGACATGCGGCTCCAGCGTCTCACAGGCCTCGAGCGTCAGAAGATCGACGACGAGTACCGGGAACTCCTCGAACTCATGGAGAAGCTCCGCAACATCCTCGCCTCCCGTCCCCTCCGCATGGAGATCATCAGGGAGGAGCTCATGGAGGTCAGGGAAAAATACAACGACCCGCGCCGCACCGACATCGTGAACGAGTCGGACGACATCGAGATCGAGGACCTCATCGCCGAAGAGGACATGGTCGTCTCCATTTCCCACCAGGGCTATATCAAACGCATCCCCATCAGCACCTACCGCCGTCAGCACCGCGGCGGCAGGGGGCTCACCGGCATGGGAACGAAGGAAGAGGATTTCGTCTCGTGGATGTTCGTGGCCTCCACCCATTCCTACATCCTCTTCTTCACCAATCAGGGGCGGTGCTACTGGCTCAAGGTCTATGAAGTGCCCCAGGGCGGGCGCGCGGCGCGCGGCAGGCCCGTTGTCAACATGCTCGAGCTGGACAAGGGCGAGGAGATCAAGGCATTTCTCCCCGTGCGCGATTTCGACGAGGATATGTTCGTGATGATGACCACCAGAAACGGCCTCATCAAGAAGACCGCCCTCGAGGAATATTCCCGCCCGAGACGGAACGGCATCAACGCCATCAACATCCTCGATGACGACGACCTCATCGCCGTGGAGCTCACCAACGGCGCACAGGACATCGTGCTCCAGACGCGCAACGGCATGGCGATCAGGTTCAACGAGCAGGAGGTCCGCTCCATGGGACGCACCTCCCAGGGGGTCATCGGCATCAGGCTCGAGGACGGCGACGCGGTTGTCGGCATGGTGCCCATCAAGCATGCCGACAACACACTGCTGGTGGTGTGCGAGAACGGGTACGGCAAGCGGACGAACGTGGACGCCTACCGGCTGATCCACCGCGGCGGGAAAGGCGTCATATCGATCAAGGCCAGCGATCGCAACGGCAAGGTCGTGTCGATCATGGACGTGGTGGACGAGGACGAGCTCATCATCATGACCCAGCACGGCATTCTCATCAGGCTGCCCGTTCATGACATACGATGCATCGGCCGTGTCACCCAGGGTGTCAGGCTCATCAACCTCGAGCCGGATGACCGCGTGGTCGATGTGGAGCGCGTCCCCACCGGCGAGAACGAGGACATCGAGCACACCCGGGTCGCGGACCCGAGCGGCGCCGAAGGAGCCGATGATTATTTCGTCGATGATGATATCGTCGAGGAGTCCGATGATGATACCGGCGACGATGAGGGCTTCAATGGTGTCGGCGGACACGACGAGGAGTGAAGGGCCGTCAGAAAACCACCACGCTGAGAAACAGAGGAAAAGGTATGCGGGTCATGAACGCCATGCGTCTTCTCACGATTATCGCAATCCTCATGATCGCTGTGATCGGAGTGAGAGCGAAGGCCGATGAGCCCCCGGTCCGTTTCCATTTGCCATTCGACGATGAATCATTCCTCGAACATGACCTGAACGCCCGCTATCCCGGCAACACCCTCACCGAGAGAAAGCTGGAGATCGTCAAAGGCGTTTTCGGTGGCGCGCTCCGTAACAACGGTGTCTTCGATGTCGACGGTTTTCGCCAGACCAGCATGTCCGCCAGCGATCTCGACACCCTCCTCGAACTGATCGTTCACCATCGTTTCAATATGGGCGATAATTACCATATCGGCAGGACCGAGCCCTATGTGTGGGGAACAGGGCGCTGCACAACGGACGGGGGCAGCGTGGCCTTCTGGGCGAAGGGGGGGCGTGACTACCGTAAATATCTTTTCTTTCAAAGCT
>CAYNWJ010000283.1:0-2414 GCA_964400815.1 uncultured bacterium | reverse complement strand
GGCCATAGAACTCTGCGAGGACGGTTCCCTGGAAGCTTTCATCCGGGACGCACGGTATGAAAGACATGCGATACGCTCGGCGCCTGTATGGGATCCTTCGAAATTCAATCACGTCGCTCTTGTATGGGACCGGGCATACGGTCTCAGGCTCTATCTCAACGGCAGTGCGATCGCCTCGAACTGGGGAGAGGACGCCTGGTGGGCCACCCAGACGCCGGGCCTATTCCACATGCCCATGGGAAGCATATCATATGACGAGCTTTGGTTATTCGACCGTCCCCTCTCGCCACCGGAGATCATGCGGCTCATGGAGGAAAACGAACCGCCAGCCAGCGGGGAACGGCAGGCGCCACTGGACGGTGATGCGCAGAGGAGGCTGACCCGGGCGTTTCTGGGCCGTGACTCCGCCGGGCTTCCCGTCCTTCGTCCCTCCGTCGACACCCGGATGACGATGATCACCGAGATATTCCCCGAATATGCCGGCGACGGGATCATGACGGCCCCGTTTGTCATGGACGGGAAATATGAACTCGCCTGGCCCCAGGACTACACCTCCTTTACCTGTATTCTCGGCGATTCGGATTTTCATGCGGGAAAGGTGGATTTCAGGCTTCCCGAAAACGCAGAGGCGAACTATGTCACGATGGAGGGAAACCTGACGGGCGTCGAGCTCAGGCTCATGTCTGACAAGGAGGTCGTGGACTGTGAACGTTTGCTCCGGGCTCCGGACGACGGCCGTTTTTTTCATGGCGGCACGATCAAATCCGCTGGCGACGGTTATTATCGCATCCCCTTCGTGGAGGGGTATGGTTCACCTCCCGGATATGAGGAGGGCCTCAATCTCCCCCTGACAGGAGAGAAACGCATCCAGGAGGTTTCATTCTACTCCATACGGCAGAATTGCGAGCTCCCATTGTTCGAACACCAGGTGACGTTCTCCCTTTCATCTGAAATTCCCCCCCCCGGCGATGATCGTTACGGCTATGCATTCAGGGCCTTCAACGACGCCAGAAACGGACGGGTCATCGAACTGAATGACAGCGATTCCATGCCTGGCGGACGGAGTGTTCCCGTTGAACCCTTCAGTCGTATCAACCTGCTTTCCGGTATCTTCGAACGGGCGGCGGCGATCACCGCACTAGACATCCGCCTCGAACTGGACGGTGTCGATGATGGTGATTTCATGGTCCTGCGGCTTCATGATCCCGGTGGACCGGCCCGCATATGGACGAAGGCGGTCACCCGTCTGGAAGGATTCGGGGAAGGCGGCACGCTTCGTATCGCGCTCGATATCATCGACATGAACATCGCCCCCGGCGACCGGCTCTGGCTTGATCTCACTCTCAGCGGCGGCGGAACCATTACGGTGGGCGACGGCGCCGATTCCCGGGTGACACTGGCGACGGCCGCTCCCGAGCGTGCAGACGGACGGTATGCAGAAAAGGCGCTTCAGCCGGCCCTCGGGGACATGAGCAAGGCCAATTACTGGTACTATCCCTGGATGAACCTCGGCGATGAGATGGATCTCGAAAAACCGGTCACGTTCGGGGGATTCTATGACATCGTCTATTACCCTCTCGCCGTTCTCCGTACTGTTCCCCACGATTTTACGGCCAATACCCTCCTGGAACTCTCGAACATCAGTGTCACAGACAGGGAGAACTATGTGGATTCGTCCTTCCAGGTCGACGAGGGATTTGAACAGTCGGACGAGGAGCTGGACAAGATCAGGAACCGCGGGGGTACGACGGAGGGCAACGACCTGAAATCACGCAACATGACCCCTGAATACTGGCCTCCGGTCACAAGTGAGCCATCCGAAGATGTTCCAGCGTGGGCGCATTTCATGCGCTATTATCTGGAGCGTCACCGCGATATCGTGGACTGGTTCGCGGACAATCAGAATCCCGACGGTCAGGTGGGCGGCGGATGGAACGACGACGTGCTGTTCGCCTCACGGCTTCCCTGCCTTTTCCTGTACACGGGATATCAGCCGGCAAGGACGCTTTTCGACAATATTTTCGACGGTCTCGAAGAAACGCGCATGTTCCACGACGGCTATTGCAATATCCAACCCATGGATCCGGTCCATGTCCAAGACCTGGTGCGCCACCGTTTCGAGGGGCTCGTTTTCGAGCCGGGCGATCCGGAGAAGATGCTCGTGTCGATGCGCACCGCATGGCGGCTGGGGAAGCCGGATGAAACGCCGGTGAATTACGGTGACGGGAAATCCTTTCAGTACGACCACGATCTTATACGGTGGTATTGGGGTGAGTCGCCCGGCTACGCGCCTTACCGCGCCGGCAGGGAAGAGGTGACCGCAACTGTCGAGACATTCGCTCCCGCCCTCGATCCCGTCAACACCTTCAGGTACACCCGGGCGCGTAAATTCACCGATACCTCCAACATGCCCG
>CAYNWJ010000282.1:0-5793 GCA_964400815.1 uncultured bacterium | reverse complement strand
GGGGATACGCTCGACATCGGGGAGAACAGTCTCGTTTTCGTGGAGGCGCCCATGCTCCACTGGCCCGACAGCATGTTCACCTACCTGACCGGGAAGAACATTCTCATGCCGAACGACGCTTTCGGCCAGCATTTCGCGACCGCCTTTCATTTCAACGACGAGGTGGACACGCACAACCTGTACCAGGAAGCGCTGAAATACTACGCCAACATCCTCACGCCTTACAGCCCGCTGGTGAGAAAAAAAATCGAAGAGCTCAAAAATCTCGACATTCCGGTGGATATCATCGCTCCGAGCCACGGGGTGATGTGGCGCGACGATCCCATGCAGATCGTGGAGCGATACGACGAATGGGCGCAGCAGAAACCCGAAAAGACGGCGGTTGTGGTCTATGACACCATGTGGCAGGCAACGCGGCGCATGGCCGAGGCGATCTCTGACGGTCTTGCCGGGGAGAAAATCGATCACAGCCTTCACAATGCGGCGACCACCGACCGTAATGACATTCTGGCTGCAATTTTCCGGGCGCGCCTGGTTGCCCTTGGCTCGCCGACACTGAATTACGGTGTTCTGCCCACCATTTCCCCGCTCCTGGAAGACATCAGGGGCCTCAAGTTCAAGAACAAGATCGGCGCGGCGTTCGGTTCCTTTGGATGGAGCGGCGAATCGGTCAAAAAAATCGAGGACCATTTCACCGACTCTGGAATTCCGCTGGCCGCCGAAGGTCTGTCTGTGAAATGGCAGCCATCCTCCACCGATCTCGAATCATGCAGGGAATATGGCTTAAAACTGGCGCAAGCGATGAATGAGAGCGGGTGACGGGCCGCTGCACATTCATCACCCCGGAGTGAAAACAGGATGGAAACAACGGTATCGGGCATGGAAATCACACTGGTTATTCTTCTGATCGGTGTGCTTGTCGGTCTTTCGAGACTTTCGAAGGCCCTTCTCGAAAAGATCGGCCTCCCGGGGCTCGTGGGCTGGATTCTCATCGGCGTGGCATGCGGAACGATCGGCAGAGCTCTCGAAATCAACGATTCCCACGCCATGAATATCATGGAGTTCATGGCCCGGCTCGGCGTGATTGTCCTCCTGTTCCGCATCGGCCTGGAAAGCAGGCTGGCGCGCCTCATGGAACAGTTGCGGCCATCGGTCGTCATCTGGCTGGCCAATGTTCTGGCAAGCGGTGTTGCGGGATATGTCGTGGCACGTTATGTTCTGGGCCTGCCCGTCATCACCGGGATAATCATCGGAACCGCGCTCACAGCCACGAGCGTGGGGACATCGGTCGGTGTCTGGAAAAGCGCAGGTGCGCTCGATACCGGTCCCGGCTGCCTGCTTCTCGATACAGCCGAGCTCGACGACATATCGAGCATAATCCTCATGGGGTTTCTTTTCGCCCTTCTTCCGCTCGCAGGGCAGGAGGTCACCGGTGACCGGCTTTTGCGGAGCATCGGCGCGACTTCGCTCATATTCATCGTCAAGATGCTCTCCTTTCTCGCCTTCTGCATCGTCTTTTCCCGGTACCTGGAAAAACCCTTCAGCGAATGGATCAAGCGTTACGAACCGGACACGGACCGTATGCTCACGGTTGCGGGAACCGGTTTCGTGATCTCGGCCATGGCCGGTGTTCTCGGTTTTTCTCCCGCACTCGGCGCATTTTTCGCCGGCCTCGCCTTCAGCAGGGATCCCGAGTCGGTCAAGATAGACGCTTCCTTCGAATCGATTTACAACCTGCTCAGCCCATTCTTCTTCATCGGTATCGGTCTGGGTATAGAATTGTCCGCCGTGGGTGATTCCGCGCTCGCGGTCGGAGCGATTTTCACTGCGGCCATCCTGGGCAAAATCATCGGGACTTTTGGCGCTGCATGGCCGGGACACGGCTGGCGGCACGGCCTCATTCTCGGTGTGAGCATGATCCCACGGTCCGAGATAACCCTCATCATCATGGAGCACGCCAGAAAAACACATGACCTCGTTTCGGGCGCTCTCTATTCGTCGGTCGCGGCCGCAGCCCTTCTGACCTGCATCGTGTCTCCGCCTGTCATGCGGAAGATGATAGACGCATGGCTGGATCCTGCCTGAAACACCGGATTACCCGGCGCTGAAGCCTTCCCGGCGTGAAAAACCGCCGCATCGGATTTTCACGAACATCCGAGGCGACGGTTTCTTGCATTACTATCGTCTTATTTTCGACAGCCGGTCATTCGGCATTGAGCGCGAAGCGGCCTCCCTCGCTGTCATCGGTGTAGTCGAGAGTGAGGGCGTCGAACATCGGCCGCAGTTCCTTCCCCACCACGATCAGATCTTCCTCGTCCTCGTTCCGGATGACCTGGTCGCCATCGCGGACCGTGTCCCACATGAGGATGAACCGTTTCGATTCGCCCGGGGAGGAAATGATGCGGATGGTCCGTTCTTCTGCCGGCTGCTCCTCTTCATAGATCGATTCGACTTTTTCCTTTGCTGTTTCTGTTACGGTAAACATCTCGAACGCTCCTTCTTGTTCTTCATTCGTATCGGCTATTGCTTTTCGACGGCGATGAAGATATGGCCGCCCTTGCGATACACGCGAAGAAGTACCGTTCCCGAGGCATTCCGATATGCATTCGTGAAATCATCGACCGTTTCAACCGTCGTATTGCCGGCTTCCCGGACAACATCGCCGGGCATGAGGCCTGCGTTGTGCGCGGGGCCATTACGCTTGACACCGGTAATGACCACACCGTTTTCGATGGATTCCGGAATACGGAACCGTGTGCGGGCCGTGTCGTTCAGGGGCGCCACCGCCACATCCTCCGTTTTTTCCGGATCGGCGCTGCCTTTTCCTGCGGGTCCGGCGAGCTGCCGGGGCGAGGGCAGGGCTGTGAGTTCCGCTTCGACAACGATCTCCCGGCCGTTCCTGTTCACCGTCAGGTCTACAGTGGCATCCTCGCCGAGAATGGCGATTTCGTTCCTGAGCTGGTTCGGCGATGAAATTTTCTCACCGTTCACCGCGGTGATGATGTCACCCTTTTCGATACCCGCTTTTTCGGCTGGGGTGCCGTCATGGACCTCGGTCACCAGAACGCCCGACCGCGTGGAAACATCGAGAGCGTCGGCGAGACCGCTGTCGATCCGCTGAATACCGACTCCCAGATAGCCCCGGATGATTTCACCGTCCTCGATCAGCTTGTCCTTGATGACTTCCGCCATATTCGCTGGAATGGCGAAGCCCACACCCTGATAGCCGCGGGTGTTGCTGAGAATTGCGGTGTTGACACCGACGAGTTCGCCTTCGAGATTGACGAGCGCGCCGCCTGAATTGCCGGGATTGATCGCCGCGTCGGTCTGGATGAAGTTTTCATAATCCACGATGCCCATGTTCCCGCGGGCCTTCGCGGAAACTATGCCCATGGTTACCGTGTGGCTGAGTCCGAATGGATTTCCGATCGCGAGAACGATCTCGCCCAGCCTGATGTCGTCCGAGTCCCCCAGTTCGAGAGGCGTAAGGTCGTTGTGATCGCCTTTCAGTCTGATGACCGCCAGGTCGCTTTTGGGATCGGTCCCCACGATTTCCGCGTCGTATTCTTCTTCATTGAACAATGTCACCTTCAATTCAGTGGCATCCTGGACCACGTGATTGTTGGTGAGGATGGTCCCGTTCCGGTCGATGATGACACCGGAACCCTGTCCCCGGGCCTCACGTTCTTGCGGGACTTCGGGGGCCGGACCGAAGAAACGCCTGAAGAAATCGTCGTTCAGTGGAAATTGACCGCTTTCGCTTCGTGTCTCGATCGTGCGTGTGGAATAGATGTTGACCACGCTTTCGATGCTCTGTTCGGCGATATCGGCGATTATGGCGTTTTCACCCGTCAGTGCAAAAGCGGGATTCGCGGCGAGCATCTCTCCACCGGCAAGGGTGTAGTCGCCGCCGAGTCTGTCCCTGTTCACGGCCGGACCGGAAGACAGGAAGCCGACGATCAACGCCGCCACAGCAAGAATCATTGTTGTGTATACTGCTTTTCCATGGTTCAACATATCGCGTGCCATCCTTTGTATGTCGGATTGTCATTCTATCGGAAAATATCACGCCCTCCACCGGGGGCGCCGTGAAGCGCCCGCGCCGGAGAAGCGCATTGTTGTTGTGTTTTCCGGCCGGTCAGAACATGGGGAATTCGTACGGTGGATACATGTAATTGTTGGGATACAGTTTTGGATTGCCCGAAACGGCCAGTTCGCTTATGACCGATCTCGCGCCGCCGTCGAAGGCATTGTCGATGGCCGCGTCGCGCTCCCGTTTCGTATCGACCGTACCGGAGAGGATCGCCGTACCGTCATCGACGGCTATGGAGACCTCTTCGCTGTCCACGAACGGGCTCCAGAGAAGCTCGTCCTCGATGTTCTCCTCGATCTTCGCATCCGCCTGGGGTTTCCAGTCGGCATCGACGGAGAGATAATTCCCGACCGACACGACGCCGAAGACCTCTGCGGCGGTCTTTTCGGCCTTTTTCGATTCATAGTAGGTATCGACGCTGCCGTGGAGATATGCCTTTCTGTTTCGAACTTCCACATCGATATCGAAACGATCGACGACCGGATTCATCAGCAGCGCGGATTGGACATTCCTTTCGATCTGCTCATCGACCGGTGCTTCGACCGGGCGGACGGCGAGATCGTTGTTGACATCCCATACGCCCACGGTATTGTGCGCGTCCTTCCCGGCGGCTTCCCTGGCGCGCAGGTTGTCAACCTCGCCTGTGAGGGTCACTTCGCCGTTGTTCTCGACTGAAACGCCGATGTCGAAGGACGATACGCGCGGGTCATGGATCAGAGCATCCTCGACCGCCTGCCGGATTTCCTCGTTCGTCGTGAAGACGACCTTGCTTGCGCGCTGGAGCTCATCGCGGGCCCAGTGCTGCACCTCGAGTTCATCGTTGTGGACTTCCCTGACGCCGGCGACCCAGGATTTTCTGAAGGCGCGCGTCTTTTCGGCAAGAGATCCCACGACGCCGTCGAGCGTTACGACACCGTCATCCACGTCGATTTCTATCAGGCCGTCATCGATATACGCGTCGATTTCGAGCTGCCGTTCGATTTCGGTGACAATCTCGAGATCGGGACGATCGATATCCTGCATGAACATCAGGTCGTTTTCGACCTCGCGGACACCCATGACGCTTTTGGCGATCTTTGCGGCGAACTGCTTTTCCTGCCAGGAGTCGACAGTCCCGGAAAGGGTTACGTCGCCCTCCTGCACGGATACATCGATCTCGAAGGCGTCGGTCACCGGATCGTCGAGCAGTCTTCCGGTCACATCGTCCCTGATCGCATCATCGGGCCGTGATGAAGGTGTTGCCTCGATCAGATTGACGATCGCGCGAACACCCTTCACGCTCTCCGATATGGTCGCGGCTCGATCCTTCGAAAGAATGTTGTCGACGGTCCCGTCGAGGGTCACCACGCCCTCCTCAGTCGAAACATCGATCATGTGTTCGGAGACCGTCTCGTCGAAAAGCAGTTCGGTTTCAACCGCCCGGGTGATCCTCGTATCGGGAATGTCCTGAATCTCCAGGTCGGTTTTCATTCCGGTATCGCCCCGTTCGCTGCCCGTTCCGCAGGCAGCGGCAAACAGAGCCGCGAGAAATACCGCGGTCACTATCGGCGAAAATCTGCGTAATAGGCGTGTCATGATTATTCCTCCTCATACAGTGTGTGTTTTGATCTTATAACATTTGCCGGTTATCAAGTTAAGTAAGCAATGACTGGAAAACATGCTTTATTAGCTTTTCAATGGCGCGAATGAGAATGAATTGG
>CAYNWJ010000281.1:0-5794 GCA_964400815.1 uncultured bacterium | reverse complement strand
GGATGGCAGCTCCTTAAGAAGCTGGAGAAGGGCGAGATCTGGAAGGGGTGAAACGCCGCCCCCGGACGCATGCAACCACGACAGCGGACACACCACCCATGAAGCGCAGGACGATTCTCCGCACCATCTTCGCCGCAGCAATGCCAACACTCGCCGCATCCTGCGGCGGAGAACGCGGACAGGAATCCGCACGGCCCCGTATCGCGGTGATTCCGAAGGGAACCATGCACGAGTTCTGGAAATCGGTGCATGCGGGCGCGGTTAAGGCCGGGCGCGACGAGAACGTGGATATCATCTGGAAAGGCCCGCTTCGCGAAGACGACCGTGAGGAGCAATTACAGATCGTCGAGACTTTCATTTCCTCGGCGGTAGACGCTCTCGTACTCGCACCGCTCGACGACCGTTCACTGGTCATGCCCGTCCGTGAAGCCACCCGAGCCGGCATACCCACAGTGGTGATCGATTCCGCGCTGGAGGGCGATAACTTCGTCTCCTTCGTGGCCACGGACAACTATCGGGGAGGCGTGCTGGCGGCGGAACTTGTGGCGCGGCTCCTGGACGGTGCGGGAAACGTGGTCGTTCTCCGCTATCAGGAGGGAAGCGCCTCCAACAGCAACCGCGAGAACGGATTCCTCGAAACCGTGAGAACCCGCCATCACGGTCTGACCATCCTTTCGGACAACCAGTATGTGGGCCCGACGACCGAAACCGCCTACCGGGGTTCGGAGAACATGCTGAACCGTTTCGATCACATCGATGCCATTTTCGCTCCCAACGAGCCGGTGGCCTTCGGATGCCTCCGCGCACTGGAAAGCACGGGGAAGGCGGGATCGATCGTCATGGTGGGATTCGACGCTTCCGGGCCGCTGGTGGACGCGCTCGAAAAGGGCTTCATCCACGGCCTCGTGCTCCAGGACCCGTTCAGGATCGGCCATGTGGGAGTCACCACGGCGGCAAAGGCGCTGCGCGGAGAGACGGTGGACAAACGCATCGATACGGGCGTGACCGTCGCCACCCGGGAGAACCTGAATGATCCGGCGGTGAAGAAATTGATTGATTTCGACCCGTCGAAGTACCTGGACGAATGACGGCGGCGTGTAAGGCAGTGGGAAGAATATTAAGAATACACAATCGAAAGGAGCACATCACATGGCAGCTTCATCACGGGCCGTGCTGGCCCTCGAACAGGGCGGCGGGATTCTCAGGCTCGCCCCGAACTGGGTGCCGCGGTCGTTCTGCATTCCTGGCCGGCGTCTGAAACTGCATCCCGACGACTACTACGCGCTCGGCGGTGAACGCGGCGGCATCGACGAGCGCTGGTTCTCCTCCACGACCCCGGCGGACAACGGCCCCCTGACCGCGCCCAACGAGGGCCTGAGCTTCATCGTGACCGGGAATTCCCCGAATGATTTCATCCTGCTCCGGGACGCGGTCGAGGAGCTCAAGGGCGAACTGATCGGCGATGACATCTGGGAGGAGCACGGTCGCTGGCCCATGTACGCCAAGTTCTTCGACAATCAGAAGGCCCTTCCCCATCACATCCACCACCGTGACGAGGAGGCCGCCCTCACCGGCCAGCTCGGCAAACCGGAGGCGTATTATTTCCCCCCCCAGCTGAACAATCACGGCGGCGATTTCCCCTACACCTTCTTCGGACTGGAGCCGGGGACCACCCGTGACGACGTGCGCCGCTGTCTGGAAAATTTCTCGAAGGGGGACAACAGAATCACGGCGCTGTCCAGGGCATACCGCCTGGAGACCGGCACGGGCTGGGACGTCCCGCCGGGCGTGCTCCACGCTCCTGGAAGCCTCTGCACCTATGAACCGCAGCGGGCGTCGGACGTGTTTTCCATGTTCGAATCCCTCACCGGAGACCAGGTCATTCCCGAAGAACTTCTCTGGAAGAATACTCCGGAAGAGCATATAAACGACGTGGATTTTCTCCTCGACATACTGGACTGGGAACTGAACCTCGATCCCAATTTCGCCGAAAACCGGTTCATGGCCCCGAAACCCGTGCGCCCGGTGGAGGAGATGGAAAAGGAAGGATACCGCGAGCATTGGATATGCTACCGGTCGAAGGACTTCAGCGCCAAGGAACTGACCGTGCTCCCCGGCGCGACCGTAACCATCAGGGACGAGGCGGCCCATGGCCTCATACTTCTGCAGGGACACGGCACACTGGGGAACCGGGACATCGAAACACCGGCCATGATACGGTTCGGCGAGCTCACCAGCGATGAGTTCTTCGTGAGCGCGGGCGCGGCCCGGGAAGGCGTGACCATATCAAACCCATCGGAAACCGAGCCCATCGTCATGCTCAAGCACCTTGGCCCCGGAGCACTGGAAACGTCCGGTCTGCCACCGAAAACAGAGGCATGAAGAACCGCCGATCAGCCTCAACCGCCGCACATGGAGTTGAACGGGCAGGCGGAGCACTGATCGCCCTCCCGCGGATCGTAGTCGCCTCTGCCGATACCGTCCGCGGCCCGTGAGACCGCGTCGAACGCACGGTCGATGAACGCTCTCGTGCACGGAACGGTGTGGGCGGTCGACGGCCTGAGGAAAAACAGCGCCAGCCGCGAGGGAAGCTCGTATTCCGCCCGTTCGACAGCGGCGCCGTAAATACCGAGCTGTATCTCGTAGCGGCCGGCCGCAGCGTCCGATGAATCCGTGTCTACCGTGTCGGTCTTCCAGTCCACGACCATGATACCGTCCACCGTCCGGCACACCAGGTCCATCACGCCCCGCACCAGCACGCCGTCGTGGACGAACCCGAACGGCGACTCGGTGTCCAGATCTTCCGCGGCGGCGATCTCACGGAAAAGCCCGGACCGGGTGAATGCCGCCGCTTCCCCAGCCAGACTCTCAGCCCAGGACCGCGGGTCGCCTGGACGGAGCATCTCACCCGCCGCCGCGCCGAGAATCCCGGCCGTCTCCCCGGCAAGCGCGTTCATGTCCTCTCCTCGATGTTCCGCGAGCGCCGGGCCGAGACGTTCCATCACACGGTGGGCATAGGAACCGTACACGCCTCCCCGCCCGCCGCCGGACGCGCCATCGTGACGGCGGCCTTCCAAACGATACTCATGGACGAACCGGTACCGGGCCGGGCATTCCAGATAGTCGAGAATCCTCGTGGGGCTGAGAAAGCCGGGCCTGAGCGCCGTATCGATGATGTTCGGAGGCGGCTCGACCACGACCCCGGCGCCGTCCCCGGACCGGGCGGTTTCGAGAGACCGGCGAAGCGAACCGGCCGGCGAGGCGTCGATTCTGAAGTCCCCGATATCGTGGCGGCGGTACGCATACAGGCCGGCGGGTGCGCCGGGTTCCGCATCACCGGTTTCGGGATCGATATCGAGCGCCGCATGGAGCCAGCCCATCCAATTCCCCCCCTCGAAGGTGGCGTCGCGGGTTTTCGACGGTTTGCCGCCTGAAATGAAGAGAACATCCTCGGCCCGCGTGCAGCCCACATAGAAAAGCCGTTTGCTCTCGGCCCGTTCCATCAGTTTCGACCGTTCCCGGGAGATATGTTTCGCCAGACTGTCGACCGTCCCGCCCGAGGACTTTCCGTATGTGAGGCCGATCCCGATGCCGGGATCGATGGTGACGGTCTCGCCGCCCGCGTTTCCCCTGCCGGTAATGTCTGCGAGAAACACCACCTTGAACTCCAGCCCCTTCGCCTTGTGGATGGTCATGATGTTCACGGCCTCACCGGGGTTCTCCACGGTTGCGGCGCTTTCGCGGGGCAGGCCGTTGTTCAGCATGAGCCGCGAGAAGCCTGCGACACCGCCCCCTCCCGTCTCGAAGGCGTCGGCCTTCTCGAGCAGCCAGTCGATCGCGGACAGGGACAGCTCCCCCTCGACCGGGTCCGCCAGAACGGTCATGGTAAAACCGGTCAGGTCGAATGCCGTTTCCAGGATCCCGCGAATGGTCGCGTGGTCCCTGATATCGAGAAGCGCGCGGAGCGTGGCGCGAATTTTCGGCAGATCGATCCGCCGGAGCCACTCGTGGGTGTCGAATCGCTCATCGAAAAGCACCAAACGCGGCATCGATCCCCGGCCGCCGGAAAGCTCTTTGAGGGCGAGCAGCGACCCGGCGTCCACAGAAAAGAAGGGCGAGATCAGGAGCGCCGTGAAAAGAAGGGGATCGCCGGGATCGCACAGCCAGCCCAGAAGATTCGCGCAGTCGCGGATTTCCGGCATATCGTTGGGATCGTCTCCGGTGAGATTGACATAGGGGATGTCCCGTGCGAGCAGAAGCTCTTCGTAGGGCCTGGTTGCGGTTCCCTTGCGGAACAGGATGGCCATCGCCGAATACGGGTATCCACCATCGTCATGCATCCGGGCGATGCCGTCCGCGATGAACGAGGCCTCGGCATAGCGCCGGACACCGCTTCCGCCCTCCCCGTCGAACACGGCGATCTCGACACCCGGACCGAAGGGTGCGTCCCTGCGTTCCGGCCGCATGTCCGTGTAGTCGGTCTCGTAGTCTGCGCCCACCTCCCCCCTGCCGAGGATACGCCCGAAAACGTGGTTGACGAAGCCGACGAGCGGCGCGGAACTGCGGTAATTGCTCCTGAGCGTCTTGAACTCCACGTTCTTTTCGGTCACGAAATTATTGAAGACGGTAACATCGGCGCCGCGGAAACGGTATATCGACTGCTTCGGGTCCCCCACGGTGAAGAGCGTGGCGGGGACATTCCCCGTCACCATCCTGAGAATGTCCATCTGGAGACCGTCGGTGTCCTGGAATTCGTCGACGAGGATATGCCGGAACGAGCGTGCGATCTCGCGCCGGACCGTGACGCTTCTCCTGAGCAGACGCCAGGTCTCGATGAGGCTGTCGTCGTGGTCTATGACCGACCGTTCCTTTTTCATGACGAGGAAGCGGTTCTCGAGTTCAACGAACTCGTCGAGCAGGAGCCGGGCGATCACGGCGGCATGACCGCGGTCATGGCGGTAGAAGGAGACCGCAAGGGACAGTGTTTCGAGACAGTCGCGCATGTTTCCGCGCACGTCGGCGGCGTCAAGACCGGCGTCGGCCCATTTGTTCCTGGAGCCGCCGCGGATTGGTGTGAGCGAATTCACCATCTCCTCGATCCTCTCCGGATCGACACGATCCCCGGCGATCGCGGCGCGGACATCACGGAGAAAGGGAAGCAGGTCATGGAGAATCTTTGAAAGCTTGTCTTCATCGTAGCCCGGCCCCAGGGAACGGAACTGTTCGAGCACATCGATCATGCCGCCCAGCCGCCTGTCCAGCAGCGCGATATGAAAATCTTCTATATCCGCCGGGGCATTGCCGATGGGATTGTCGAGATACCTGATCACTGCGGGCCGATTGTCGAGCATGTGTCCCAGCGCCTTCTTCAATTCACGATACCCGAGCGCTCCCGCGAGCCGGGCCATGATCTCCGGCTCGGTGTCGAACCGTGAGGCGAAGTGGGCTGATAGCGCCTCCGACCTGATTTCGGCGCCTGTTATGTCATCGAGAATATCGAACAGGGGATCGACGCGGGCCTCACCCGGAAAACGCCTGAGGATGGCATTGCAGAAGGCGTGAATGGTGGATATGGGCGCATCGTACACGGAATCCGCCACCTTCCTCCACATGCCGGTGTCGCTGGCCTCGTTCGCGGCGAGCTCACGGGCCTTCGCAGCCACGGCGGCCTTCATCTGCGCCGCGGCCTTCTCCGTGAAGGTGATCGCCGCGATCTCCTCGGGACGGACCCCGCCGCCATGCAGGAGATAGAGATACCGCCCGACGAGCAGGCGCGTTTTCCCGGAACCCGCCC
>CAYNWJ010000280.1:2553-5848 GCA_964400815.1 uncultured bacterium | reverse complement strand
GGTCGCCCTGCTCCGTACGTGTGGGCAGCCCCGTCGCCGGCCCCGGCCGCTGGGCAAGATGAATGACCAGGGGCGATTCGATGATCCCGGCGAGGCTCAACCCCTCGGCCATGAGCGCGAATCCTCCGCCCGAGGTGGTCACGATGCCCCGCGCTCCGGCATACCACGCGCCGAGGGTCATGTTGACCGCGGAAATCTCGTCCTCCGCCTGCTCCGCGATGATGGAGAATGTTTCGCCCTGCTGCGCCAGGAACGTCAGCACCGCTGTCGAGGGTGTCATGGGATAGGAGGCCACGAAATTGCATCCGCCGCCGATGGCGCCCATCGCAACCGCTTCCCCGCCGTTGATGACGATCTCATCCGCGACATCGTCATTCGGATCGAGCTCGATCGACACCGTTTCATCGTCAAGCAGGCCGACACCTATCTCGTATCCCCTGTCAGCGGCTTCGATGTTCTTTTTGACAACGTCATCGCCTTTTTTTCCGAACCGTTCGCCGAGATAGTCCTCGACCCCCGATTGCGCGATGCCGAAGAGGGCGGCGATGACACCGACAGCGACGATATTGGAATACATCTCGCTGCCGATCTCCTTCGCGATACGGGAAAACGGGATATCGAGGATGTCGAAATCCACGTCGTCACCGTCACCGGAGAGTTTGTCCACTTCTCCGATGATGATGGTCTCATCCGTTATGCGCCGTTTCACATGCAGAAGCGCCTCGCGGCTGAGCGGAAAGAGAATGTCGATACGGTTGACATAGGCCTGTACGCGATTCGATCCGACGCGCAGTTCTGTGGAATTGCTGCCGCCGCGCACCCGCGACATGTATTCCTTTGTGGAGAACAGATGATATCCATTCTGCTTGAACAGGCGGGTGAGCATCTGCTCCACGGTCTGCACCCCCTGCCCCGCTGCTCCGCACAGCACGATCGATATGTCGTCCTTTTTTTTCGGATACTTCTTCATAAACCGCCTCCCCCTTTGCAAGTGACCGGGACCAGCCATACGAATGGGCCGGATTTGTCCCGTTTTCCATACGATTCACTTCTTGCAATATAACAATAGCATGTATAACATGCCAAAGAAATATCCCCGGGGGCCGATGCCCGCAGGGGATTTTCCGATTTTCCGGCGTATAGTCACCTGTATGTCACCACCCCGAGACCGTTTTGTCGATGATCTCTTTGGCGAGCATTTCGATGGCCTTTTCCTTCGCCTCCTCGCGTGTGATGCTGTCGGCGCCGCCGCCGGCGTCGTACCGCGCCCATCCCTCCATGTTCGCCTGCTCCCAGAGTGCGCGGTTCTTGACACGGTCGAAGAAGGTGACATCGGCGAATATCCTGAGCCGGAACTGTTTCGCCTGCTCGGAACGCGAATACTCGTCCGCCTCGTCGAGCACATCCACGATCGTGCCGCGCACGACCGCATCAGCCTGGAACTCCCCGACGACCTGCATGGAACCGTTGGAAATGATCGCGTCGACGATTGCGGCGGAAACATCCTCCACGATTCCCGGTTCGGTGGTCTCGTTCTCGAAGAGGGGAACGGCGGCGGTTTTGATGTGCCCCGGCAGGGAGCCGGAAACACTGTAATAGGCGCATCCGGCCGCACAAAGCAGCAGGATGAAGCCCGCACTGTGGAAGACGGTCGTTTTCATCACATCTGCAGGAAGAAGTAATAGCGGCGGGCCTCACGCTCGTCGCGGTATGGTGAGTCACCCATGTCGTCGAGCGGCCAGGCCACGCGGGCGGTCAGGAACATGGGCAGGCGGTAGAAACTCACCATCTTGAGCCGCAGTTCGACACCCACATCGCGCTTGAACTCGCCCTCGCGCAGTTTGTCCATGGACAGGGAACCGAAATTCCAGACCTTCGCCGCTTCGAAGAAAACCGAGCCGTACAGGCGCTGAAAATATTGCCCCATCACGTTTTTCGCGATGTTCCGCCTGATCGGGAACACATAGTCGAAGCGTGTATAAAAGAGCTTCGTTCCCCAGAAGGAGAAATAGGGATAGCCTGACAGGAGATACGCGCCGCCGAGATAGTATTTGAGGGGCCAGTTGTACCCGCTGCCCTCTCCCTTCCAGGAGTCCTTGAGCTTCACGTCGCGATAGGCGGTGAAGATGGTCCCGTCGAGAGTGTGCCGGAACCAGGGCAGCCCCTGGAATCGTTGTGCGAAGAAGAGATATTCGTGGATGTCGCGGTCACGGTTGAACGGTCTCAGTTCGTCCTTTATCGGGTCCGGAACATACTGCCCCAAGGCGAAGGAACCGTCGGAATACATCCCCACGGGGACGTGAAGCATGACCTGTCTGACCAGGGAATCGGCATAGGTGGAGCGCATGTACCGGAAACGGGCGAACAAGGCCGTTCCCTTTGGCGCGATGTCCGTGTCGGCCTCGGGCTCGATGTCATAGTAGTTGTATGCCAGGGTGAATTCGGAACTCCTGAAATATTCGAGGCCGGTGAAATAATGGATCTCGTCGAAACTGGTGTCGCCGGCGCCTTCAATTTCGGTCGTGACATCGACACCGTTCTGATAGAACCTCGACGAATCATGGATGTACTGCTGACGGTTCAGTGTTTCGTAATACCGCCGGTGGCCCGCCTCGACCGCCAGACTATGGCGGGGCCTGAGGGGAATCTGGACGCCGAGATTGAACAGACGGAACTCGTGACGGTATCGGTCGCCGACCGTGATGTTCTGGGAGAGATCGTGCAGGACATTTTCGAGATCGTATTGGGGCATGTCCGCGAAATACACGGAATCAGCGACGCCGTCGAACCGGTCGATGTGATTGTGGATGACCCGCCGTGACGCTCCGGCGTAGAGGGTCGGAGAATGGGTGTAGTAGCTCGATGTCACGGGGACCAGTTTGCGCTGGTAGAAAAGCTCCACGGTATTGTTGAGCGGCGTGTCCTTCTCCAGGTTCCTGCCCACGCTCCCGGCGGCGACGAAGGCGTCCCGGCCCAAAAGATCGGAGACGTAGGTCTCGAGGCCCAGGCTGAAAACGTTCAGGCCGAAACTGCTGCCGATGAAGGAGGGCCCGAGATCAAGGGTGGGTACGATGGCATTCACCACGCGTTTTTTCGTGAAGGGGCCCGGGGAAAAATTCTTTGAGAGGTCGAAGGCTTCCGGCTGAACGAGATAGTCCCGTTCTTCACCCGGAACGGACACCGTCCGCAGGGGATCGCGCCATGACGCCCGGTAGAGCGAAAAATCGCGCGCTGCATATCCCGCATAATAGAGGGAACCGTCCGCGGCCGCCGACGGACTGAACGCCCCGCCGAT
>CAYNWJ010000280.1:0-2543 GCA_964400815.1 uncultured bacterium | reverse complement strand
TCAGCCGCCGCACCCTGCCGTCCGCTAAATCATAGCGGTAGATGTTGAACACCCCGTTCATGTCTGATGCGAACACGAACCCCGAACCGTCGGGCAGGAAACAGGGGTCGCGCTCGTCGCTGTCCGAACCGAGCAGAAGTTCGAAACCGCTTTCAACGGCGAATGAGGCCGAGTCGGAGAACGCGGAGGTCGAATCGGCGATGTCCCAGTCATGGCGATACGTGGGCGCAGAGGCGTCGATGGCGGCGATATCCCTGTCGAGGTCCTGCCTGAAGACGCCGAAAACGATCCGGGAACCGTCGGGCGAGAATGACGGCTTGTAGAACTGGGTGCCGTCGTGTGTGGCGGAAAGGTATCTGATATCGGTGCCGTCGGCGTCCATGAGAGCGAGGGTGTTGTTCCCGCCTTCGTTCCGCACGAAAACGATCAGGCTGTCGCCGGGCGAGAAAGCCGGGTCCTTCGCGCGGATGTGCCGGGAAATGCGCGTTTCCGCGGCGGACGTCACGTCATAGGTATAAATGTCATAGAAGTTGGGCCGTTTCGGAGGACGCTTGACATAGACGAGACGCCTGGAGTCGTGGGACCATGAGGGACGGTAATCGACCCGCTCGACGATCTTCCCGGTATCTCCCGTATCGAGATCGGTGAGCATCAGGTCCGTGATGGCATAGTCGCGCCCCCGGTTGGAGAGCCACGCCATGTAGCGGCCGTCGGGCGAAACTGCCGGGTAGTAGTCCATGCTTCCACGGTCGGCGACCATCTCGCCTGCTGATACCTCCCTGTTCCGAAAACCGGCATACCGTGAATCGAGGGATTTCCGCCATTCGTCGTAGAGGTCGCTCTGTGAAACGCCGAGCACGGAACGAACGGTGGGGGCGAAATCGAAGAGCCCGCTCTCATCGTTCATCTCCACCACTTTTTCATACCCGTACCGGTCACGGATGAAGGATACGAGGGAATAGCCCTGGTTGTAGACCATCTCGGCGTTCATGCCTGTCTGGCCGGAAAGGACGCCCATCTCGTCGAGGCTGAGGAGGGTCCCCTCGTGCCACGCGGTCCTGAGCAGCATGTCGCGGTGGGTGTCCCATGTCTCGGACCCGAAGGCCTCGGCTCCGATCTGGGCGGTTCCTTCCGAGAACCACGCGGGCTGGGACAGGTGGTACAGGAACACCTGTGAGCGGATATCGGGATTCTCGTTGTACCGTCCTCCGCCGATGCCGATGAAATTGACCGGGCCTTTCGCAGCCTCCTTGAGGGCGATCATGTGGGTCATTTCGTGCACGAAAACGTTTTTCAGCCAGTTGCTCTGGCCGCGGAGCTCGAAATCCATGCTGGTGGCATAGATGGTGATCGTGTTCGTGTAATACACGGCGAAACCGTTTGCCAGGTCCACGGCGTCGTTGACGATGCAGGTGACACGGGGATTGTCGGTGAAGGCGTCGTAGCGGGCCATGAGCTTTTCATAGACATCATCGCAGAACTTCGCGATCTCAGCGGCGGTATAGGCGCCGTCCGCGTCATAGACGATGGTGAAATATCTGGTCTCTATCTGCTGAATCGCCGAGGCGGGAAAGGCTGCGCACAGGAGCACAATCAACAGGAGCGGAATGATCAACGTTCGCGGTTGGATTCGTCGCGGTGTGACATCTCTATGATTGTGCATTCAGTCTCCTGTTGTGGTATTTGTGCTTTTTTTCGTCATGTATATCATACTGTGCTCGACGTCATTTGTTCCATCATTTCCCGGTCATCTCCTGATGCAGGCCGCGCAGTGTCCCCCGCTCTTGTCCTCGAGGAGAGGCACGACTGCGGCGCACTCGTCGATCCGCTCGGGGCAGCGCGGATGGAAGGGGCAGCCGGTGGGGACCTTCGATGGAGAGGGAACGTCGCCGCCAAGCAGTATCCGTTTCGTGCGGACCGACGGATCGGGGATGGGAACGGCGGAAAGCAGCGCCTGCGTATAGGGATGGAGCGGATTGTCGTAGAGCTCGGCGGCGTCGGTTATTTCAACGATCTTCCCCAGATACATCACCGCCACCCGTGTCGATATGTGGCGCACCACGCTCAGGTCATGGGCGATGAAAAGGTATGTCAGGCCGAGGTCGCGCTGCAAATCCTGAAGCAGGTTTATGATCTGGGCCTGGATCGAGACGTCGAGCGCGCTCACCGGCTCGTCGGCCACGATGAAATCGGGCGATACTGCAAGGGCGCGGGCGATGCCGATCCTCTGCCGCTGTCCGCCGGAGAATTCATGGGGATAGAGCCGGGCGTGACGCGGGGAGAGGCCCACGAGATCGAGCAGTTCCCCGACACGCTCCCTCACGCCTTCTCCGCTCGCGAGGCGGTGGACCTTGAGGACCTCGGTGATCATGGCGCCCACGGTCATGCGGGGATTGAGCGAACTGAAGGGGTCCTGGAAAATGATCTGCATGCGCCGCCGCAGTTTTCGCAGTTCCTCACGCTTCGAGCCGAAAACATCGATGCCGTCGAAGGAAACGCTCCCCCCGGTGGCCTCGATCAGTCTGAGAATGGCGCGCCCGGCT
>CAYNWJ010000279.1:5662-5872 GCA_964400815.1 uncultured bacterium | reverse complement strand
CGCCCGTCCGCCGATCCCAGTGGAACGGTGTGCGCCGTCACCGAGGAGTTACCGCGGGCGATGCGTCCGCCGCCGCTCAGGGTCACGTCGAGCCAGAGCCTGTCATTCGCCGCGAGCTTGATGTCGGTGATGTCGAGCCGCACATCGAGAGCGCCCCCACCGTCCTCGAAACCCTCGGCGCAAAGGGTGGCGCAAGCCAATTTCATCATA
>CAYNWJ010000279.1:0-5652 GCA_964400815.1 uncultured bacterium | reverse complement strand
GTGGACCAGATACGCGCCGGCATGCCCGCGTCGTGAATGCGCACGACCGCGAAATCGCCGTCGTCCACGCGGTCCAGTGCCAGGCTGAGATCGACCGCGGTGAGCGCCAGCCCCTCCCCGAGCGGGGGAGACAGGAGATTCAGGCGGGTCATGGGACCTGCCGACACGCGCCCGCGGCCTCCGGGACCATCGGGCTCCAGCGCCACGATACGGCCGTTGCGACCGTCGTTCGAGGCGCGCATGGCATAGCCCGTGCGTGGATCGTCCGGCGGTTCGATATCATTTCCGAGCCCGAACACATGTGCGGTCCCGTAATCGTTCGATGCATCCTCGCTCCCCAGGTTGTAGAACCCCACTTCGTGAATACGGATATCGCCGGTCAGCGCCAGATGCAGTCCCGGCTCGTATCCCGGCGGGGACCCGTACCCCTCAAGGAACGGTATGCGGTACATGTCGCAGGAGACCGGCTCGACGGTTCCGCCGTAAAACAGATGGCTGCCGTCGCCGACAGAGAACATGTCGTGCATGCCGCCTTCCATGCCCGCCGTTCCGCCGACCATGCGGCAGTTGGAGAGATTTCCCTCCACGGTGACATAGTTCACCACCGATCCCTCGGGAAGACGGAAATCCACCTTCTCCGGATGGAAATCCGAATCGCCGAGGATATTGGTGAATGACGTGTAGTCCTGCGGCCATGCGAGCTCGTATTTGCCGTCCAGCACGAACGGCGCCTGCACACATCCGTCCCCCGCCCACTCGGGGAATATCTCACGGAACACCGGCATGACGGCCCCGCCGGAAGGCCCGATTTCCGGGAGGTCACCGCGATCCCGGCCGATGAAGGCATCCGCGAGCCGGCGCGCGGCTTCGTCGTCATAGGCATCCGGGGCGGCTTTGTCGACGGGCGGTTCGTTCCTTTCCATCAGGCGGGCGACCTCGCGGGTGTCCAGCGCCCGGTCGAACACCCAGAGCTCGTCGTGGACGAATCCGCTCATGGGCAGGTGGAAGAGCCCCGGCATCTGGGTCGACCACCAGGCGTCCGTCCCCCAGTTCGAGGCGATCACCTCACCGTCGAGAAACAGCCGCAGGCCCTGCGACTTGTCCCAGCAGAGCGCCACATGGTGCATGGTTTCGGCGTCCCATGCGGGCCCGGAGGCGATGCGGTGATAATCATACCGGGCGTCGCGTACAAAGGCCTGGAGGGAGCCGTCCTCCATGAGCTCGATGGCGATGAGGTACTGTTCCTTACGGCCGAACGAGGACGCCCCCTGGAAGAAGAGATATCCCGGAAACCTGCGCTCCCCCTTCGCCCAGAACGCCACGGTCCCCCCCTCGCCGGACACCGTTCCCGTGCCCCAGAAATAGGGCTGCATGCGGCCGATTTCATATTGTTTCCAGTGGTCGAATTTACGGTGGACCATGACCTGAAGAAGGGGGTCCAGGTCCCAGGTGGACATGGAGGTCTTCTCCAGGTCCTCACGGCTGAACCCGTTGTCGTTGTGGAGCGCCCGGCCGAACCGTCCCGGCACCAGCTCCAGATTGCGCTGTTCGGGAGTGGGCACGTCATATTTCGCCGTGTAGTCGTATTCGAGAAAATCCATGGTGTCGAATGACAGGTGAACGGTGGCGGGAGCCTCGAGTCCGGGGTCGCGGGGCAGAGCGTTGGCGGCCGCCGACGATATGAGAACACTCAGAAGGGCCGCAGGCAGAATACGCTTCATGTTTTCATTCCTCTCGTTTATATTGCAGGGGACGGGGGAAACAAACGGAAAGCACCCCGCTTATAAACATAATAAAAAAAGTTGAGATAATGCAAAGGATACTGTTATCTTGCAAATGTTGGACAGTGAGAAACGATTTTCATTGGGATACCATAATTGGAGGAATCATGCAGCGTTCAATCGCCTGGATCATCGCCGCCGCCCTTTTTCTTGGGGCTACACATTCCCTCGCCGCCCAGGGCAGGACCTTCACCGTCCGCACCGAATACACCGCACAGGACGCTTATGACAACGGATTCACGGAGGATGTCATGCGCGGAGAGGACGACACTGTACGGCTCTGGAACCGCCGGCTCATCGAGAACGACGCTCCCGGTTCGGGCACCAGCAACAAGGGCTCGTTCATGGAGCCGGTCTACGGCGCCCGCAGGATCAAGAAGATCCTTCCGGTGGACGACCCCCGGTGCGACGAGGCGGTGGTGGTGATATACTTCTACAACAGCACCGAAAAGAAACCCCTCGTGGTGGAGCTCAACGGCCACACGACCACCTGGACCCAGCGCAACACCGAGCAATACGCCTATATCCCCGTGGAACCCTCCTGGCTCAGGGAGGGGGACAACGAGATCGTCCTCTCCTGTCCGGAGGCCGAAGATCCCGAAAACGGGTGGGTGATCATGATCGCCCGCGCCGACGAATACGTCTCCGGGGGATGGACGCCGGGTGAATACGGCATGAACGCTCCCGCCGGCGGCATCGGCCGTATCCTCGAAACCGACCGCGAAACACCCGATCCCGGAAATCAGTACAACCGTATCGGCGACCGGTCCATGGTGAGCACAGACGGAGGCTCCAGCTGGACGGTCGGGGGCAAGGGTCTTCACCCGCCGGTTACCGACATCTTTCACACGGGAAGCGGGGACGACGGCGACGGTGTGGTGGGCGAATACTCGGTCCGCCTCAATCTCCGGCGCTACCGCGACACCGGCGCACTCGTCTCGCAGGTGATGGATCTCTGGGCCGATCCCGGCGAGGAGACGCCGTTCGTGCCCTTCACCGAGGTGGAACGGCTCACCATGAACTTCCGAGGATCGACGCCCTCCGGCACCGACATCGAGTGGATATTCAGGGCGGGCGTGACCATGGACCCGCTCGACCGGGAGAACTGGACGGACTGGATCGTGCTCGGGAGCGGCGCCAGGGCCGAAGCCGCTCCGCTGGGCCGTGTGGCCCTTCCGCCGACCAAATGGGACCCGGAGCGAACGGTCACCCTCCCGAAAGTGCGCTATATCCAGTGGGGCGCCCGTCTCAGGACAGACGATCCTCTCGAAACACCCGTCGTGGAGTCGGCCGCCATCGAGCGCGAGATCACCCGGCGCATGGAAATCCCCGAAAACATGATCGTCACGAGCTGGCACAATCCCGGCATGCGCTGGTCGTCGACCGGGTTCATTTACCAGGACGCCGATGAGCCCGGCAACCAGATCGTGCGCGAACGGGATGACCTGGAAACGCTCGTGGCGGAAGCGGACAGCGAGTTCGACGCCATCGTGAAGCTCATGCATTACGCCGCCACCCGCTGGGTATACGCCGGCCCGCGGCTGGAATATCCCAAATGGAACACCATCGACATGGCTGAACGGGCCCACTCGCTGGGCGACGGCGGCATGTGCATCCAGCACGCGGCCTATCTGGTGCACATCCTTACGGTCATGGGGTTTCAGGCGCGGCATGTGAACATCATCGCCCACGAGGTCGTGGAGGTCTGGAGCAACGACTTCGACAAATGGATATATCTCGATCCCACACAGGGTGTGGACTGCTATCTCTACAACACCGAAACCGGCGTCCCCCTCGACCTGAACGAGATGCACCGCGCCTACTACGAGCTTTACGGTGTCGAGGAGCCCATCGACTGGATGGCGCCGCGCACGGAATCTTATACCCGGAAAAAAGACTACAGCCGTCTTCCCATCGCGCTCTCGACAGTCGATCCCCGGATCATGCTCCGTCACGAGAAGAACGGCCTCATCATGTACTACGACCTCTGTTCATTCCTCAGAATGATGCCGCGCAACAACTTCTCCACGACCGCCATTCCCGAGCCGACGCACCAGGGGAACAACATCCAGTGGCCCTGGGACGGCTATGTGAACTGGTACGACGAGCTGGCTCCGCCCACGCTTCAATATTCCGTCCACACCGACCGGGTCTGCGATTTCTGGCCCACGCTCAACCGGGTGCGGTTCGAGGCGGTGCCGGAGGTCAACGGGGATGCGGCGTTCGTGCGGATGATCACCTTCACCCCGAACCTCGAAAGTTTCCAGGTCCGTATCGACGACGGCGAATGGGAGGACTCCGATCCGAACGTGGTCTGGCGTTTCCACAGCGGGCGGAACCGCCTGGACATGCGGGTGAAGACGAAATTCGGTGTGACCGGTCATCCGAGCCACATCGAGCTCAACTGGGTCGCCAAACCCATTCCGCGCGCGGTCAACCTGGGCGACATGCAGCAGAAATAAGCCGTCGGGCTGTGTTGATCCGAAGTCAGTCGTCAGCCGACCGGATACACGCCATGTCTGCGGACGGCATCATAATACAAAAGAATATTCTCAAGAGGAACATCAGGCTGGAAATTATGTGACGGTCCGATGATGAGCCCGCCGCCGGGCGCGACGGTTTCGATACGGTGTCTGACTTCGGCCTCCACATCGGCGGGGGTGCCGTGGGGAAAGGTCTCCTGTATGTCCAGTGTCCCCCAGAAGCTCAGGCGGTCGCCGAAACGTTTCTTGAGATGCGCGGGGTCCATGGAACGGGGCTGGACGGCGTTCAGGATGTCAACGCCTATCTCGATGTATTCCGGGAGCAGGGATTCGATGTTGCCGTCGCTGTGATAGGCGATCTTCACATCGGGCTTGATCGCGCGGAAGGCCCCGATGAGGGCGGCGTAGCGCGGTTTGAAGAAGGTGCGCCACGTCTCCGGGGAAACGATGAGGGAATCCTGCGTGCCGAAATCGTCACCCATCCAGATGATATCGACCCCCTCCTCCGCGAGCCTCCGGCCGGTGACGAGCTGAAAATCGAGAAGCGTATCCAGGAGCCCGTTCACATAATCGGCGTCGGTCATGAGGTCCATGAGAAAACGGCTGTATCCACGCAGGTACCAGGCCGCCTCGAAAAGCGTGCAGGGCATGGCCCCCACGATGGCGTGGGTGTCACCATGTGCGTCCATCAGCTCGCGCACCGAGTCATAGCGCCACTCTTCGTTCGGATCGGGACATGAAAATGTTTCGAGTGCGCCCTCCCCGGCAAGCGGGTGCGTCACGATGTCGGTGTATCTCCCGCCCTCGTATTCCACCCAGCCCCAGCGGATGCCCCATTCGCAGGTATATTCATCAGCCTCATCGTTTTGGTAATAGCTGGTCGCGATGCCGTGCCAGGCCACGAGCATGTCGTGACCGAGGATGAGCGGAAGCTCGGACACCTTTCCGCTGTATGCCTCGGCCGTCCTGTTGTCGAGCCTGAGATGGGCTGACATGCGCTCGGCGACCTCGGGGGTGAAGTCCGCCTGCAGCGGCACACGGTCGGGTTCCTCGTGGTTTATGGCGGTCAGGACGCGTTCGCGGGAGTTCATGAGGGGCTCCTTTCGTGAATTGGCCGTAATACATTCATGCATACAGTATACTACGGGAATTTCAACCGCCCCAAGGGAAAAAAGCGTCATGCAATCCCCCATTTTCCGGCGAACATGTTTATTATGGCGCCATTCAACTGCTGAACCGGGATTTCGAGGATTACCGGATGAACCGCGATTACAATCATGTCAATCCTTGAATCCCATACATCATGGTTCAAACGGTGGACGATCATTCATCATTAGGTAACCTCTAACAATCTGATTTCGTAGCATCAAGGTAGCATGAAGCGTGTA
>CAYNWJ010000278.1:1659-5903 GCA_964400815.1 uncultured bacterium | reverse complement strand
GGCGGACATCCGTCGATGACCACGCCGATCGCGGGTCCGTGGGATTCCCCCCACGTCGATATCCTGAACATGGTTCCGAATGAATTGCCGGACATGCTGTATTCCTTTTTTATGGTTTCTTGCACATGTGGATCATGATCAGCCGGAATTCCCCTGCGGAAGCGCCGCCGCGATGATCTCATCCACGATCTCATCCAGCGGCTTTCCGGTGGTGTCGATGACGATGCCGGCGGCGGGACCCCACAGGCAGGACCGTTCCTCCCAGAGCCGTTCCAGCTCACGGTCCGGCTGCCCGCTTCTGAGTATGGGCCTGTCCAGGTGACGCCGCGTGCGTTCCCTGATGGTCTCGAGCGGGGCATGCAGAAGGATCACCTTTCCGCGGAGCTTGAGACGGTCGATGTTGATGCGGTTGACAATGGCGCCGCCGCCGCAGCTGATGACGGCGTTTTCCACGTCGGCGACGGACTTGACCGCTTCTATCTCGAGATCGCGGAAGGCTATTTCGCCCTCGCTTGCCACGATCTCGCCCGGTGTTTTTCCCGTTCGGCCGGTAATGATCTCGTCGATATCGAGAAACTCACGCTCCAGACGCCCGGCGAGTGTCTTTCCGATGAGGGTTTTGCCCGTATTGAGAAATCCGATGAGTACGATGTTCGTTTTCATGCAATGCCCTGGTCCTGTGGTGTGGGTTTCGCGGCGACGGCTGAATGACGGGGGTGGAGGGGCCGCAGTCCAGCCCGGCACGTTCAGAGGTCCCTCAGTTTCTCGAATTCGTCCGCCATGGCCATGAAATTGTCGTAGTCCGTGCCCACCGCGATGGAATGCGACGAGCCGAAAATCCAGCGGCCGCCGTCCCCGTACCGTTCAACCGCCTCCCTGACGCCGCGCCGGACATCCCCGGCCGTTCCCGAGACGAGGGTTTCCACGTCCAGCCCGCCCCAGGGGACCATGGAGCCGCCGTACCGCGCCATGATGTCCCCAACGTCCATGCCCGCCGTGCGCTGCACCGACTGGTAGACATCGTAGCCCGCCTCCGCGAACATGTCGAGCAGGGGGGCGTTGTTCCCGCATGCGTGCTTGAAGACGGGAAGGCCGTGACGCTCGTGGACGTTCCCGACGCGTTCCCTGATCGCAGGAAATGCGAACTCCCTGAACATGGCGGGGGAGATGAAGGGCCCCCGGGTGCTGGCGAAATCCTGATGGCCGAAGAACACCGCGTCCTGACCCGGCCTGATGTAGAAATCGTCCAGACGGTTGTTCAAGGCCACCTGGTGACGGTAGGCGGCGCGGACGGTCTCCGGGTTGTCGTAATACTGCATGAGGCCGTGGGCGAATCCGCCGCCGCCCTCCTCGAAGCTGCCGCCGAGAATGACGATCCCCACCTCGTGGCCCGAGGGTCCCACAATCCAGCGGTCGCCGCCGAAGGCCCCGATCATGGCGTCCACCACCTCGAAACAGCTCTCGTCAGGCGGTTCCGGATCGGGAATGTCCGCGAAATCGGCGGGCGTGTATTCCCGTGTTCCCACGTTCGGATCATGGACAACCGTCATGTCGGCGGTGACCTCCGAATATTTGACCACCGTACCGTCGCGGAACTCCCATGTGGTGTCGTCGAGCCGGAGGGGTTTCTCGAATTCCGCATCGGCGGGCGGGGCGACACCGCTGGCCATCGCCATCACATTGATGATGTCGAGACAGTCCATCTTACGGTAGAACGCGATACCGTCCTCCCGCCAGCTCTGGACGACCTCGTCACGGCGTCCCTCCCACAGGGCCATGCGGGATTTGGCTTTCGCGCGGTAAAAGGTCTCGTGTCCGATCACCCGTGAGACGGTGTCGAAATCGATGGCGAATTCGCCCCAGGGGATACGGTCGGGAGGTTTACCGTCGAGGACGGCCCGCACGCGTTGTTTCGATGTCATAACGATCCGTTTCCATGTGATCGGCGTTGAACGAAAAACGTTACACGGCCCGTTGGTGCGGGGCCGGTTCGGCAGAATACGTCATGACAATGTACGCAGTCGGGGGGATTACTGCAAAAACTTTTCTCGCTTCTGCAGGTTCAAAAGCCCGCCGAGGATGGCGAGAATGATCCCGGAGACCAGGGCAATGCGGTTGGTGGTGATGATCTCCATCCAGGCGGTCTCGTTGATGTTGTCCGGGAGGACGAAGGGATTGAGGAAGAGGTCCCATGCCCGGTGCTCGCGGAAGAAATCCCGCGCCACCGAGAAGAACGCGCCGATCACGACCATGACCACCGCCGTGCCGTTCCCGTTGCGCACCAGCGTGGAAATGAAGAATGCTGCGCTTCCCAAAAACACCACGGGGAACATGAGCTGCCAGATCGTGCGGCCCACGGGAATGGGCGCGAGGGCGAGGGAACTGAGCACACCGAGGATGAAGAGGATGATGAAGGTGACGCAGAAAATGAGAACGAGCCTGAACAGCCAGACCTTGTAGCGGTAATTGGGAATGCCGAACAGTATCTCGATCATGCGGTTGTCCACATCGTTCTGTATGCCGAACGTGACGGGATAAAAGATGAGAAGGATCCCCGGCACGAGGAGCAGGCGGTAGACCATGCCCTCGTCCGCGCTCGCGTTCGGGTCGTAGAAATTGATCACGGTCACGATCAAAAACACCGCGACAGCCGCCCCGAGGAAATAGGGGAACTTGTTGGCGAAAATGATCTTGAGGTTGTACCTGATCAGCCGGTTCAGGACGATCAGGGTGTTCTTCAACTGCGAGGCCTTCGATGCCATGTCTATGCTCCCCCGCTTCGGGCGGTGTCGGAGATTTCCGATTCGGTCGTGTTCGTTTCCGGCCGTCGGCCGATCAGCCAGAGATAGGCGTCCTCGAGGGTGGGGGTGACCGGCTCGGCGTCTTGCCGGGGGGACTCGGCGGACAGGCAGCGCACCATGATTCCAGCATCCACCCGCATGTGATGGACGATTTTCAGTTGTTTCCGCAGCTCATCGAATTCCTGCGCGCTCACCGTGAACTGCCAGACATGCCCCTCGGCGGCGTCGGTCATGTTCTGCGGCTCGCCCAGGTATTGGAGATTCCCGCGGTTCAGGACGGCGACCTTGTTGCATGAGCTCGAGATGTCCTCGATGATGTGGGTCGAGAATATGATGACCCGTTCGCGGCTCAGCTCCACGAGGAGATTGCGGAACCGGATGCGTTCCCGTGGATCGAGACCCGCGGTGGGCTCGTCGACCACCAGGACGCGGGGCAGGTGCAGAAGGATCATCGCGATGCCCATGCGTTGTTTCATGCCGCCCGAGAATGAGCCGATTCGGCGGTTGCTTTTGTCCGCGAGATGGACGGATTCGAGGACGTACCGGACGCGGCGCTCACGCTCGGGTGTGTCGCTGATACCCTTGAGGATGGCGATGTAGTCGAGAAACTCGAACGCGGTCATGTTTTCATAGGTCCCGAATTCCTGCGGGAGATAGCCGATGAGCCCCTGGAGTTCCTCGCGGTTGCTGGTGAAATCGATCTCGTTGAAGCGGATGGTCCCCATGGTCTTCTCGTAGATGCCGCATACGATGCGCATGATCGTGGTCTTGCCCGCGCCGTTGGGGCCCAGGAGCCCGAACATGCCGCTCCCGATCTCGAGCGAGACGCTGTCGAGGGCGTTGAAGGGTTTCTTCTTTCTGCCGATGAACGGGATGAACAGCACGAAACCGTAGATGAGACGCCTGACACCGGCGAACCGGCCGGTGAGGCGCATGATGTTCACATTCCTGCGGTGCAGCATGGATGAAACGGCGTGGATGGCCAGGGCGAAGTACCAGACGGCCACGGTGAACCCGATCGCGCCGATCCGGAGCCCCTTCGAGCGGAAGACGGCTCCGCTGAAAGCCGGAAATCCCCAGAATGCGAGGCCGTGAATGAGCATGCCGAGTCTTCGCGCGGCGCGTCCGATGACGGTTGTGCCTCTTTCGGCGAGGTATCCCCGGGCCTCTGCGGTCATTGCCAGCAGGAAGAACCACACGGCGACAGAGAGCAGGACCAGCCAGACGTGGCTTTCGATATGGAAATACACGAAGAAGACGAGGAAACCCATGATGGGGATCTGCCACGCATAGAGCTCGAAAAGGCGGCGCAGGGTGTGGGTGACGCCCGAACCGAAACAGCGCTCGTAGCGTTCCGGGATCTTCCATTCGCGGACAAACCGGCTGGGGCCGTCATAGATCTTCACCACCCGCCGGACGACGATGGTGATGGAGGATTCGGGA
>CAYNWJ010000278.1:0-1649 GCA_964400815.1 uncultured bacterium | reverse complement strand
TTCGGGATCGATGAACCGCTACTGCGCCCTGCGAAGGCTCGACATGGTGAACCAGGTCAGGGCGGGCACGCCGGTGACCGCGAGGAAGAGTGTCGCGCCGATCCACACCGGGCTGTCCACATACCGGTAGATGAGGAAGCACGCGCCGGAGAAGGCCGGAATCTGGACGATACGCGCCGTCCAGCCCAGGCTCCGCAGCCATTCGAGGGTCGATTCGAGCCCGGAATAGACTGTCGGGATGAAAAGGAGGGTGAAAATGGTCCCGGCGATCAGTCCGCCGATGACGGTGATGGCGAAAGGCGCGCCGATACGGCTGACATATTCCGCCGTACCCATCGCGAGGGGCATCATCGCCACCATGGTGGTGATGGCGGTGATGAGAATGGGACGGAGGCGCGCCCGTCCGGCGGTCATGATGGCGCGGTTCCGGCGGCAGCCCCGTTCACGGAGGATACGGGTGTAGTCGATGAGCAGGATGCCGTTGTTGACCACCACGCCCAGGAGGATGAGAAAGCCCATCAGGGCGTTGGCGTTCATGAGTGAATTGCCCGTGAAGATGAGCGCCCACAGGGAGCCCGCTGTCGCGAGCGGAATGGCGAACATCATGACCACCGGCGTCCACAGGGACTCGAACACGGATGCGAGGATCATGTAGATGAACAGGAGCGCGGCGCCGATGAGGAAATAGAATTCCTCGAGTTCGGATTCGTCGTGCACGACCTCGACCGCCACACCGGGTGGAATGCTGATCGAGGCGATCAGGTCGTCAACTTCCATGCGGGATGATTCGAGATAGGCCTTCGAGTCGTTCACTTCCTGTTCGAAACTGTACACGACTTCGACAACCTTTTCCTGATTGACACGGTTGATGCCGGATATGCCCTGTCCATAGACGATGTCACCGATGTTGGCGAGATCGTAATCCGCTCCCGAGGCGTTCTCGATGCGCACACTCCGCAGGTCCTCGAAATTCTTTTCCTCCCCGCCATTATCACCGTCTCCCGTTTCGTTGCGGATAACGATGTCATATTCGTCCAGGCCCTGACGGTAGGTGAAACCGGTCGAGAACTCGTTCTGGAAGGAATTGAGCTCCGTCGAGACATTGGCCAGGGTGATGTCGTTACGGCTCATGAGCAGACGGTCGAAGAAGACGTGGACCTCCGGACGGTTGCCGCCGACGCTCAGGCTGGTCCGGCGGACGGTGTCCAGCTCTTCGAGATAATACTGTACGTCGTCCGCAACCTTCGTGATGAGTTCGAAATCGCTGCCGCGGATAACGATCTTTTCCTGCTGGGCGCCGATGCCGAACATGCGCTCGAAATTCGCGACCGGGTTCATGCCCCCGCCGCCGCCACCGCCGAATCTCCTGCTCGACTGGGGCTCCGACAGGCTGACATCGGCCGCCGGGAAGTTCTCGATACGGTCGTCGATGTCGCTTTTTACCTGCGCGATGCTCCTGTCGTCGATGGACTCGTAGTCATCCTTGAGCACCAGGGTCAGCGCCGCCTCTGGCCCGTACTGATTCAGCACAGCAGGCACGAACAGCAGACCGACAGTAACCACTTTGCGCAGCCCGAAGAACAGCACATAGGTCCGCTTGTAGCCGAAGCGAGCGGCCCGGGGCGCGATGAACAGGGCGATGATGCCGA
>CAYNWJ010000277.1:0-5942 GCA_964400815.1 uncultured bacterium | reverse complement strand
AACGCCGTGACGACCATCACCTATATTCTCCCATCGGAAAGCAGGGTGGAGCTCGAAGTCTATAACACGCTCGGGCAGAAAGTCATGCACATCGACGAGGGTCAGAGGAGCATGGGAATGCACGCGGTTCAGCTCGATGCTGGAGGTCTCGCGTCGGGCGTGTATCTGTATCGCCTGAAAAGCGGCTCCACGGCGGCCAACCAAAAATTCACGCTCATTCGGTGACGGAACATGAAAAAATCATATAATGGAAACCATCGCGCGACGGCGGCGATCATAATGATGCTCACGGCGTTTCTTGCAGGCTGCGCCAGCGACAGCACAACCGAGCCCGATGTGCAGGAGGAGACCAGTCTCACGGTCAGGGTCGAGGACGATTTCGGACGGGTGGTCCCGAACGCGGCGGTGACGACCAATCCTCCGAGCACCCAGGTGTTGACCGACGAGAACGGCATCGCCGTTTTCGAGGGGCTCCAGGTGCGCGAATATATCGTGTATGTCCGCAGAAGCGGCTACCCGACCTACAACAAGAATGTCACGCTCACCGCGGACGACACCCAGCAGACGACCATCGTGGTCGAAACCCAGCCCCCGGACATCACCATCACGCACCCGCAGACGGGCAATTTCATGAGCATTTACGATATCAGGTTCGAGGCCGAGGTCCTGGATGTGGAGGACGGAGCGATACCGGACAGTTCGCTCGTCTGGACCTCCGACCGTGACGGCCGCCTGGGGACGGGTGAAACGGTGATACTGGACATGATGACCCTCGGCAGGCACCAGGTCACACTGGAGGCGACCGATTCCGACAACAAGACCACCCGCCGGTCAATAACCATCGATGTGGTCGACTATCAGCCGAACTCCTATTTCCCGCTGCCCACGGGCGCCCAGTGGATATACCGGCATCCGACAGCAAAATTCTCGATCACGAACACGAGCGGCTACCTCGAACAGTGGGAGCTTTTCAACATCGAGGTGACCTTTGACGACACGAACAAACGCACCTCGAAGATGAACTACCGGGTGAAGATCGTCACGCAGGAACGGGAATTCCACTATACGATAATCGACGAGCTGGAAAAGGACGGGGATGACATCTACATCAAGAAAACCGGGGAAAATTTGAAGATGTGGAACGGTAATCCCTATGGGACCCCGAGCAACGAACTGAACATCGAAACGACCTATTCCCCGAGGTTGCTGCTTCTGGAAAACACCCGGGACCTGGATCTGAACACCAGCTACCAATTCAGCACGAACAACCAGGTCAAATGGATCTATGACGACCCGTTCTTCGGACCGCGGGAATTCACCGAGAATTTCACCGTGGAGACCGCCATCACCATCGGTGACGAGGAAGTGTGTACAACCGGCTACAGCGACGAGAACACATACAACTGCGTCAGGGTGACCATCGACCAGCAGGAATCGAAACGGGTGTGGTGGCTCTCACGGGGAGTGGGCATCATCCAGATGCAGTACAACTCCTTCAAGCAGCCTCCCACAGCGGAGCTGATCATCACAAACCTCTCGTCTTATGAATCGGAACCGGAGGGAACCGCCAGGGCCGCATTTTCATTCAACCCCGCCGGCGGGCCGGTGCTCGATGTCGATCCCGTCCCCGCCGAGCCGGGACTGGAAAGAATGCGGGCGCTCAGGACCATACTCGGCGGCATGGCGAGCCGCTAGCTCCGCGAAGATAATAAGACCCAATAGTGTCGGGTTAATTGATTGCAAGAAACAGCGTATGTCACTGTATATCAATGATATATGCAGTGTTATCAGGCTGTTTCGATTCAATTCGGGACAAAGCGTCGTCACGAGCCGAATCAAACTCACCCCCTGGCCCCCTCTCTTTTTCAAAAGAGAGGGGGAAGCGCTGCAAAAACAACAGAATACCAAAGGCCTTCATCGCGGGGGTGAGTTTTGCTGCAGCGAACAATACTATTCTTTGAATCTTTCTCCGGACAGTTCTGAATATGACCATCACAGAGGCGCGTTCGAATCCCTTGTTACGGGGCGACGGACGCGCCTTTTTCATGCGCCCGCCTCCTCGAGCATCCGACGGCGGTATCGCGCCGCCACACCCCGAAGGAACAATCCCAGAAGCATGAGAAGGCCGCCCACGGTGAGATCGAGGCCGAACGCGCGCATGTCACCATATCCCACAAGCATCATGAACGCCACCGCGGTCATCACCGCTCCGAACATGACGAGCAGCAGCCCGATGATCCCGAAGGGGGATTCCTCCGGTTTCGATGCGGGATCGAGCTCGAAGGGCCGTTCGAGATCCGCGAAGAAATCCCTGACCCGCTCGCGCTCGTCGGCGGACGTCTCCGATATGGCGGTGCCGAACCACATGCTCCCGATCGTGGTGAGACAGCTCAACACGGTCGCGGCCGATGTCCACCCGCTTCTGAGCCAGTAGTCCACACGGGCGTTCTCGGCCATGAGACCGGCATATTTGCCCACCAGGTACATGTTCGTCGAATGAAGCACGATCCCCACCGCCACACCGCAGATCACACCCCATTTGACACCACGCGCATTGAATTTCCTGAACAGCAGCCCGAAGATCGTGGGAATCATGATCGGCGGACCGAAGGCGCTGAACATGCGGTACATGATGTCCATGAGATTGAGCTGGGGCACATAATGGAGGAATATGGCGAAGGCGATGGTGACCGACCCGATGAGGACCGTGGCAATCCTGCCGAAGAACACCTCCTGTCCTTCCGTTGCCCCGGGACGGAGCCTCCGCTTGTAAAAGTCGCGCGTGAGCACGCCCGAGAGGGTGTTGTATTCGGAACCGAGCGTGGACATGGTCGCGCTGAACAGGGCCGCGAGCATGAACCCCATGAGCCCCGCGGGAAGGATCTTCAGGCAGACGATGGCATAGGCCGCGCGGGTGTTTTCGATGTTCGGATAGAGATACCGGGCCACGAGACCGGGAAAGAAGAAGATGGGCGGGGTGATGAACTTGAGAATGGTGATGTAATACACCATCTTCCGGGCGTCATGCTCGCTTCGGACGCAGTTGTATTTCTGCACCACCGCCCAGCTGGAACTGTAGGTGAGCACGGCGATGATGAGCGTGGTGAAGACGAGATACCCCCAGCTGTAGGGCGAGCGCATGGGGCTGAAGAAGCCCTCCGGCACCGCGGCGGCGAAATTGGAGAAGCTGTCCACCCGGTTGAAAGCGAGAATGAACAGGGCGATGACCGCGAACGCGATGATGACCGCCTGCACGAAATCGGTGATGATCACCGCGAGCTGACCGCCGAGGAAGGTGTAGGCGATCATGATGGCGCCGATGATGATGACGAAGCGGTTGAAGGTGATGGCCGGGTGATTGACCGCCATGGTCACCACGATGGCCGTCGAGAATATCTTCAGACCGTTGTCCAGAAGGCGGAGCGGGAATCCCATCCAGACGAAGAGCTGATGAATACCCCGGCTGTAGCGCCTCTCCATGAATTCCACCGGTGTGAGAATACGCGCCCGCCGCCAGCGGTGGGACAGGAAATATCCGCCGATGAGCACGGACGAGGCCCCGATCCATGTGATGGTGACCGCCACGAGACCGTACTTGTAGGCGATTTCGTTATAGATCACGAACAGGAGCGTGCTGAACGACGCCATGAAATAGGACGTTCCCGCGAGCCACCAGGGCATCACATTGCCCGCCGCGAAAAAATCCTTCGCGATCCTGATGTACTTCGAAAAATACCACCCGGAAAACACGACCAGCGCGAAATACGCGGCGATGACGAGATAATCGGGCAGCGATATACCGGTCAGTTCGTTCATGGTGACTGTACTCCCCTCGTGAGCGTGTCGTTTTCCCTTTCATCTAATAAAAACCCATTCGGGAACGAAATGCAAGAATGAATCGGATTTCGGCATCCCCATTTCCCGGCAAACGCATTTACCTCGCCGGTTTTCGATTGCTGAACCGGGATTTGGGGGGATTACGGGATGAACCGTGATTACAATCCTGTCAATCCTTTCATCCCATTAATCATGGCTCATATTGCGCACAATATTCTTGACATCATACGCATTCGCGTGTTATATTTGCAAAAAAAACACAGGATGCGTATTCATGGATGCAATCGACAAACAACTGATACTGCTTCTCGGCGGGGACGGTCGCATGCCGAACCGTGAAATCGCCCGGCGCATCGGCGTATCGGAGGGCACCATTCGCCAGCGCCTGGGCAGGCTCATGGAGCAGGGCGACATCCGTGTAACCGCGCAGGTCAACACAGAGTCCCTTCCGGAGTCCTATCTCGCCTTCGTGGGTGTCAAGCTCGACGGGCGAAGGCTGAACGAATGCGCCGAAGAGGTCGAGACACTGCCGGGCGTGATCACCACGATGATCGTGACGGGAAGATACGACCTGTTCGTCGTGGTGCTGGCCCATTCCCACAAGACGCTCGTTGAGTTCGTGACCACCCGTCTCTCGCACGTGGCGGGCGTGAAGGACTCGGAAACCTATGTGGTCCTCAGAAATCTCGATCCCTGGGTCGCGGCGGAAAAACTGGCGGTGCTCCTGGGCGAATCCGGCGATACGGTTGAAACGTCCATCGAACCATAACAGGGCCGAATGTTACACGCGACAGGAGGAGAGCAAACGATGAAAATCGGAATTCCCAGGGAAATCAAGGCGCAGGAAAGCAGGGTCGCGGCGGTGCCGTCGGGGGTGAATGAGCTCGTCGGCGACGGTCACGAGGTGATGGTCGAAACGGAAGCGGGGCTCGGCTCGGGATTCCGCGACGATGAATACGAGGCCGCCGGCGCGCGCATCGCCGCCACTCCGCAGGAAATCTTCGGCGAGGCGGACATGATCATGAAGGTCAAGGAACCCCTGCCGCCGGAATACGGTCTCATCAGGAAAGGCCGGATCGTCTTCACCTATTTCCATTTCGCGGCGTCCGGGGAGCTGACCCGCGCCATGCAGGAGACCAATGCCGTCTGCGTGGCCTATGAAACCCTGGAGGCCGGGGACGGCTCGCTGCCATTGCTCATTCCCATGAGCGAGATCGCGGGCCGCATGGCGCCACAAGTCGGAGCGAGCTGCCTGGAACGGCACAATGGCGGCAGGGGAGTGCTTCTGGGCGGCGTTTCGGGGGTCAAACCCTCCGTGGTCACCGTGCTCGGCGGCGGCGTGTCGGGTTCGAACGCGGCGTTCATCGCGGCCGGCATGGGCGCGCTCGTCCGCATCCTCGACATCAATCTCACCCGCCTGCGCTATCTCGACGATGTCATGCCGAAGAACGTGATCACCATCCATTCCAACGCCCACGTGATCGCCGAATGCTGCGCCGAGTCAGACCTGGTCATCGGCGCGGTCCTCATCCACGGGGCGCGGGCGCCGAAGCTGGTTACGCGCGACATCCTCCGGTCCATGCACGACGGCGCCGTGTTCGTGGACATCTCGGTCGATCAGGGAGGCTGCGCGGAAACCACCCGCCCCACGACCCACCAGGACCCGACCTATGTCGAGGAGGGCGTCGTCCACTACACCGTGGCCAACATGCCCGGAGCAGTGGGCCGGACATCCACCCTGGCCCTCACCAACGCGACAATCCCCTGGGCGCGCAGGATAGCATCTGAGGGGAAGAAGATCCTCCGGGACCCGTCCTTCTCCACGGCAATCAACATCAATGACGGAAAAATCGTCTATCCCGCCCTCAGGGAACAGTTCGGTAAATGACACATGCAACAGGCGGCGCGGTCTCCGATGACGAAGAAGACGAAGACGCGGCAGAACGGGGACACCATGATGATGTGACGATGAAGATGACACGGGCCGCACGGGAAGGGGCGTCGATGGAAGTCGGCGCCTCTTTTTAAGTCCGGGAAGCAATACCTATAGCAGCCGAATCTTATTTCCCTTCATTTTCTCGGTCCGTACACCGGCTTCTCCCTCC
>CAYNWJ010000276.1:0-5943 GCA_964400815.1 uncultured bacterium | reverse complement strand
GAACCGGTGAAGATTTCGAGCCTGCTCGCGTCATCCCCCCTGCCGAAGATCATGAGACGGCATGCGGTGGTTGTGCGGGCCGGCGGCGTTCCGGTCTGGCTCCCCGGGCTCCGTTCCTCCGAGGTGCTCAGGATCGAAGCCGGCGTCACACCCGTAAGCGGTGGACGACCGGTGCTTCTTCTGTCCCTGGCTGAAGGCATAGACTGGCTTCAGGGGACATGTATACGAAACTGACCGCGGGAGCGGAACGCGCAGATTCGCGGTTTCGGACTCCCGGCGGTATGGAATTGCAGCGAAAGCATGCGAAATGAAACAAGGACACTGATCATATGAAACGAAAAGAACCGAACACCAATCGCGCCCGCGGGTTCTCGATGATGCCCCGTAACGGCACCAGGCCCGACAAGCGCGACCTTCTCAAAAAGCGGCGCACGGGGCCTCCAGTCCCCCCGGGAGGAGCGAAACCTCCGGGAAAACCGGGGTGGCCTCTGGGGCATCGTGTCGCGTTCATCATTCTCATCGTGATGCTCGGCTTCTTTCTCTGGAAGCAGATGAACACGCAGACATCGGGATTCGCGACCGTCACATACACCGATTTCCAGCGGTACATGAACGAGGAGAAGCTGGAATCGGCTCGTATACAGGACGGCACCCTGCTCGGAACCTTCAAGCAGGAGCAGACGATCGTCGACAAGAGCGGACAGTCCGGCAGTTTCGAGGGAATCAAGGTCGAGGTGGGTTCCTATGACCAGGCCTTCCTCAAGGAACTGGTCGGTCACGGCGTCGATGTCAAGATCGAGCCGGAGCGGACATGGATGAACATCCTGATCTCGACCCTGCCCTGGATCCTCATCTTCGGCATCTGGCTTTTCATCCTGCGGCAGATGCAGGGAGGTCCGAAAGGCGTGTTCACATTCGGCAAGTCAAAGGCCAAGCTCATGGCCGAGAACCAGCCCAAGGTCACCTTCAAGGACGTGGCCGGGGTGGAGGAGGCCAAGCAGGAACTCGAGGAGATCATCGAATTTCTCAAGGATCCGCACAAATTCCAGAGACTGGGCGGCAAGATCCCCAAGGGCGCACTCCTCGTAGGCCCTCCGGGAACGGGGAAGACCCTCCTTGCACGCGCTGTCGCCGGCGAGGCCGGGGTCCCCTTCTTCAGTATGAGCGGGTCGGATTTCGTGGAAATGTTCGTGGGGGTGGGCGCATCACGTGTGCGCGACCTGTTCGAACAGGGCAAGAGCAACGCCCCCTGCATCATCTTCATCGACGAGATCGACGCCGTGGGCCGTCAGCGCGGGGCAGGCATCGGCGGCGGGCACGATGAGCGCGAGCAGACGCTCAACCAGCTTCTCGTGGAAATGGACGGTTTCGAATCCAATGAAGGCGTCATTCTGCTTGCGGCGACGAACCGTCCCGATGTGCTCGATCCCGCGCTGCTCAGGCCGGGACGCTTCGACCGTCAGATCGTCGTGGACTGGCCCGATGTGAAGGCGCGCGAGATGATCCTCAAGGTCCACGCAAAGAAGATCCAGGTCGATCCGAAGATCGACATGGAAAAAATCGCCCGCGGGACACCCGGCATGACCGGCGCCGATCTGGCCAATGTGGTCAATGAGGCCGCTCTCCTCGCTGCGCGCCTCAATCGCAACAAGGTGACCATGGCCGATTTCGAGGAGGCCAAGGACAAGGTCATGATGGGGGCCGCCAGAAAGTCGATGGTCATCAACGAGGATGAAAAGCGCCTGACCGCCTATCACGAGGCCGGGCACGTGCTGGTTGCCAAGTTCGTGAAAAACGCGGATCCCGTGCACAAGGTGTCCATTATCGCCAGAGGCCGCGCACTGGGCCTCACCCATTTCCTCCCGACCGACGAGAAGCACAACTGGTCCTACAACTATTGCCTTGGCAAGCTGACCGTTCTCCTCGGCGGCAGGGCGGCGGAGATTTTCAAGTTCGACGATGTCACGAACGGCGCGGCCAACGATATCGAAAACGCCACACGTCTCGCCCACAAGATGGTCTGCGAATGGGGCATGAGCTCACGTCTCGGCCCGCTGACATTCGGCAAGAAGGAGAGCGAGATCTTCCTCGGCCGCGAGATCGCCACCCACAAGGATTATTCCGAGGAAACCTCCGTCGCCATCGACCAGGAAGTCAAGAAATTCGTCGAAACGGCCCAGCAGGAGGCGGAATCCATCATCCGCGATCATCCCGAGCAGCTCGAGGCGCTCACCGAAGCCCTTCTGAAGAAGGAGGTGCTCGATGGCGACGAGATCGAGAGGATCGTCAAAGGCGACGATTCGGGACGCAAAAGCAGCCGGAGCTCACGCAGGCGAAGGCGCTCGTCATCGCGCAGGAAGAAGGACCAGCAGGGTGACGGCGGCGGTGGCGACACCACCGCAAGCGATGCGAAGAAGAGCCCGGGCGACGACGGAACTTCCGACAAGGACGCCGGTAAAACCACGAAAAGCGCCGGTGACAGCGATGGAGGGGGCGGCAAGGATGACAGCTCGTCCGATTCGTCCCGGCCGAAACGCAAGAGCTCGCGCCGCAGGCCGCGGAGAAAGAAGCGTGATTCATCCGATGGCGACGGCGGCTCGAAAAACGATTCCGGCGGTTCGAAGAAGGACGATTCTTCCTCCGATGGAAAGAGCGGCTCGAACAAGAAGGACGACAAGAAGAATGATTCGGACAATTCCGGTGGTTCGAGTAAAAAGAGAAAGAGAAAACCCCGCGATTCCCGGAAGAGCAAGAGCCGTATCGTCCGCCTGAAAACGGGTGGAAGGCAGCGTTTCATCAGGAAGGCGCCCGCCAAGAAGATACGCGAGATCAACTGACAGCGGCAGTTCCGGAGGGACGACCATGCTTTCTGTGGCCGGCAGGCGCTACGACGGATCACGCCAGCTCATCATGGGAATCGTGAATGTCACGCCGGACTCGTTTTCCGACGGCGGCAGGTATTTCGATACCGGCCGGGCGGTCGATCAGGCGCTCAAGCTGGTTGAGGAAGGCGCCGATATCATCGATATCGGGGGAGAATCATCCCGGCCGGGTTCCGATCCGGTTTCTCCCTCCGAGGAACTGGCCCGCGTGATACCGGTGATCACAACCCTCGCGGAACGGCTGGATGTTCCCCTGTCCGTCGATACGACGAAGGCCGTGGTGGCGAAGGAGGCGGTCGGGGCCGGAGCGTCGATCATCAACGATATAACCGCGCTCGGGGGAGACCCCGGCATGGCGGATGTGGTCGCCGGGTACGGCTGTTCCGTGGTGCTCATGCACATGCTCGGCAGGCCGAAGACCATGCAGCGCGATCCGCATTATGACGATGTGGTCGGGGAGGTGCTCGCATTCCTCTCCGGCCGGGTGGCCTTCGCCGAGGAGAAGGGCATACCCCGGGAACGCATCATGGTCGATCCCGGCATCGGTTTCGGGAAAACGCTCGAGCACAATCTTTCGCTCATTCGTCATATCGGGCGTTTCCGGGAAACGGGCTGCGCCGTCATGGTCGGTGTGTCCCGTAAAAGCCTCTTCGGCATGTTGACCGGCGCCGCCGCCGATGAGCGCGTGTGGGGTACGGCGGCGGTCACTGCCTGGGCGGCGATGCATGGTGCGGCAATCCATCGGGTGCATGACGTGCGGGCGATGAGCGACGTGTGCAGGGTCATCGAATCATTGCAGGTTTTCGAGGAATAATCGGTTCGGGGGAGACGGCATGGAGCTTTTCAAGATTGGTTTCATTCCCATCAATCTGCTCGATATCATCGATATCGCCATTGTCGCCCTGATCTTCTACATGGTGTATCTGCGCATCAAGGACACCCGGGCGATGCAGCTCATCAACGGGCTTCTGATCCTCCTCGGGGCGTCGTTCGTCGCCGGATGGGCCAAGCTCAACGCCCTCAATACACTGATACATTTCTTCGGCAGCATCTGGCTGATCAGTATCGTGGTGATCTTCGCCCCTGAGCTCAGGAGGCTCCTGATCCAGATCGGAAGGCTCAGGCTGGTCGGCGTCTTCTACCGCACCGAGGAACACCGCTCCATCGACGAGGTCGTGACCGCCGCCCGCAGGCTCTCTGAAAGGAACTTCGGCGCCCTGATGGTCATCACCCGCAACACCCAGCTCGGAATCGTGGTGGACACGGGCACCACTCTCAACGCCGAGGTGACCCACCAGCTGCTCGTCACGATATTCACCCCGAACAGTCCTCTCCACGATCTCGCCGTGATCATCAGGGGCGACCGCGTGGTGGCGGCGAACTGTCTTCTCCCCCTCTCCGAATCCCGGGACATCGACCGCTCACTCGGTTCCCGGCACCGGGCGGGTCTCGGGATCACCGAGGAGACCGACGCCGTGGTGGTCATAGTGAGCGAGGAATCGCGGGCCATATCCCTTGCGGTGGACGGCCGCCTGATACGGAATCTTTCCCCGGCCGATCTGCGCAACAACCTCATATCCCTGCTGACATAGCACCGTGCCCGACTGACAACACCCGCCCCGCCACGGAACGGAACAATGACGATCCATGAACGCTGCCCCGCCAAGATAAACCTCGGGCTCCGTATCCTTCGAAAACGGCCCGACGGTTTCCATGATCTTCTTTCGCTGTTTCAGACGATCTCCCTGTACGACGAGCTGACACTCTCACCAGCGGAACGGACCTCCCTGACGGTCAACGGGATGGACCTTCCTTCCGGCGACGACAATCTGGTGATCCGCGCCCACAGGTCATTCGAAGTGCATTTCGGAAAGAACACCGCCGTATCCTTCGATCTTCTGAAACGGATTCCCATCGGAGCGGGCCTTGGAGGCGGATCGTCCGACGCCGCCGGTGCGCTCAGGGCTCTGGACCGGCTGCACGGGACTGCGGGAGACAGGAAAGTCATGATGCGGGCGGCGGGGGAACTGGGGTCGGACGTGCCTTTCGCGCTTCGGGGGGGGACGGCCGTCGTCACCGGCAGGGGGGAGACCTTGACGACGGTGACATGGCCTTTCGATTTCACCTATGTGATCGTGCATCCGGGATTCGGGGTCTCGACGGCGCGGGCGTACGCGCACTGTGTCCCACGCGAGTCGGGGATGGATGTGTATGAGGAAATGATGGGGCGGTTGCTCGATGGAAGGCCTGTCAACGCTGATGAGTTCTGCGCGGCGCTCGTGAATGATTTCGAACCGCAAGTCTTCGGGGAACACCCGGCTCTTGAAACACTGAAACGCCGTCTCCTCGAATACGGCGCCGAAACGGCGTTCATGACCGGCAGCGGTTCCGCCGTCGTCGGTGTGTTCACTTCAGCCGGAGCGGCTGAACAATGCTCCGCCGACCTGCGCGGCATCCATCCCACGGTCCATGTCGCACGAGCGGTTGATTCGGACTGACCGGCGGAGGACGGGAACCGGTCCTATTCGTTCGCCAGTTCCATGACCGCCTTGAGACCCTCGTTGATCGATGTGGTGACCGCGTTCGAGCTGATGGTGGCGTCGGTGACCGCGTCGATGTCACCGCCGTCCTCTGTGAGGGCGATGTCCTCGAAAGGCGATTTGCCGATGAACTGTTCGAGGAACCAGGGTTTCTCCTCACCCTCCCTGACTTCCTCGATACGGTCGCCGTAACCTTCCGTTTCCTCGTGGGATACGACCTTGACACCGTTGATGCGCCCCATGGGATCGACACCCGCGAGCGTGGTGATGTCGGATGCGAATCCCTCTCCGACCGCCAGGAACGCATAGCCGCCGACATCCTCGCGTCCCTCCTCGAGGTATCCGATCCACCACGTGATGTCGCCGCTCTCCTGAAGTTCGAAGCCGCCTCCCATGCCGGGCAGCACCTCGTCCAGCATTTCCTTCGTCACGTCCGCCACGGCGCCGTCACCTGATGCATCCTCAACGGCGCTTTCATCTCCGCCTTCGCCGATGAAGGGAATTGGTTCGCCGCTGATGGC
>CAYNWJ010000275.1:0-5960 GCA_964400815.1 uncultured bacterium | reverse complement strand
TCATCGGTTACATGCGGTTTCATCAATTGTTCAAAGAATTTATTTGCTTATTATTATGGATATAATACCATACTTTATAATAGCTTATGTGAATTATCCGATGGGTTTTTGGGGGGGTGCCAGATCAAAGAATCTTTGCCTGGATGAATTATGGATCCAACACCATAAGCCATTGCGCGGGCGGGCGTCCGAACTCCGTGAATTCACATCATCAGCTTCACCGCCGCCAGCGCGGTCATGGCCATGATGAAGGCGCGGTAGGTCTTCTCGGGGATATAACGGACAACCCTGACACCGATGAAGGCCCCGGCGGCGATGGCGGGCAGCATGGCGAGGTCGAAGGCCAGCGTCCGGAGGGGGATGGTCTTCCAGAAGATGACGTGGAGGGGGATTTTCATGAGGTTGACGATCATGAAGAACCATGCGGCGGTGCCGATGTACGCGTATTTCGGCAGGCGCATGGAGAGGAGATAGAGGGCCATGACCGGCCCGGCGGCATTCCCGATCATGGTGGTGAAACCGCCCGCCACACCCATGAGCGCCGAAAACCACCGTCCCCGCGGCACCGATATCCCGTCACCCCGGCTTTCCCGCCAGATCATGACCGCCAGTCCCGCAAGGATCGTCCCGGCGAGGATCAACCTGAACGTCTCGGCCGTAACCATCCCGCCCACAACGAGTCCCGCCCCGATCCCCGCGATCGTCCAGGGCATCAGCCGCCGGATATGCCCCCAGTCCGCGTGCATGTGATACCACGCCACTCCGAAGACGTCCCCCATGCTGAGCATGGGCAGGAGAAGCCCGGTGGAGGGCCTGCCGCCGAATATCCCCGCGAGCACCGGCACCACCAGCATGGCCGAGCCGCTGATCCCCGTCTTGGCCGTACCCACCAGCATCCCGCAGAGAACGGCGAGCAGCCACTCGGCGGCGGTGAGATCGAAAGAGGCCAGGATATCGGGAATCATGCGCGGCTGTGTTCCTTTTCGGGGGAATAAAAGGCGCTGTCACTCGTACCGGTACTTGACCACCCACGGGTCGTCGGTCCGTTCCTGGAAATCCCTCATGCGGCCCCTGAGATCGTCGAGCACCGCGGCATGGGACGAGTCACCGGCGAGGTTCACCGTCTCGTTGGGATCATGTTCCAGGTCGTACAGTTCCTCGCGGGGACGGTTGATGTAGTCCTCCACGCGGCGTAAGCCCATCATGGTGTCGCCCCGTTCGAGGATTCCCTGCCAGGTGGGCGAAGCATGGAGGTCCGAGGCGAAGGGAAACGGCAGCTGATGCGCCAGGTTCAGCAGGTACTTGTACCGCCGGGTCCTGATCGCCCGCATGGGATAGTACATGGTGATCTCGTGGAAGGTGTGGGAGGCGTAAATCTCGTCCCAGCCGGAAGGGTTCTCCCCATCGAGGACCGGCAGGATCGAGCGCCCCGGCAGCCCGTAGTCCGGTCCCGGTGTCCCCGTCCAGTCAAGGATGGTGGGAACGATGTCCACGAAGCTCACCATGGCGTTGCACACGCTTCCCGGCCGTGAGCGCCCGGGTGCGGTCATGAGCATGGGCATGTGGATGCCGGGATCGTAGAGCGTGGTTTTCGCGCCGGGGAAGGGTATGCCGTTGTCGCTGATGTAGATGACCATGGTGTCGTCGGCCCGTCCGCTCTCCTCGAGATGGTCGAGGACATGGCCCACGCCCTGGTCGAGCCTGCTCACCGACCGGTAATACTGGGCGAATTCCCCGCGGACCTCCGGCCGATCCGGGAGAAAGGGCGGTATCACCGCGTCCCCGGGCCCGTAATCAGCCGGCTCGATGCCGGGATACTCGCGGGAATTGCTCGACACCCAGTCCCGGTGCGGGTCGGAATAGCCGATGACCAGGAAGAAGGGCCGGTCCGTTTCGGTGGTGATGAATTCGCGGGCCTTTTCCGCCATGGTGAAGGTGTCGCGGCCGTGAACGCCCCGTGTGATGATCTCGCCGAAGGGATAGTTCTCCTCGGGCTGGACATGGAACTTGTTGATGATGCCGGTCCTGTAGCCGCGGTCATTGAGGAGCGCGGGAACGCCCCTGACCCAGTCGTGGGTGTGCTGGTTGTGGAAGCTGTGCTGATGGCCGTACTGGCCGTTCGTGTGGTTGTGGAGCCCCGAATAGATGACCGACCTGCTGGCGCTGCACGAGGCCACTGTTGAGAAGGCGTAGTCGAACCGGACGCCGTTTCGTGCGATACGGTCGAGGTTCGGTGTCTTCAGTGTCGGATGACCATAACATCCCAGGTCACCGCGTCCGTGGTCGTCCGCCACGAGAAGCAGGACGTTCCGCCTCCGTCCGCCGGTGAGGGTCGCCGCCTCCGAAAGCCTCGGTCTGATCATGCCGCTTCCGGCGGCGGCCATCGTTGCCGCCGTCCGCCGCCCGAATTCCCTGCGGGATACACCCGATGACGCTTTTTTTTCTTCACCGTCGATCGACATGCGCGCCTCCCCGAACTGGACTTGTGACAGTACTCCACGCAGGATGCAATATCCGCCGCAATCGTGACGGGCACAAGTCTTTTCGGGGATCGGAGGGATGCGTGGCATTGCTTTAAAGCACTTTAAAGTGCTTGGAGTGCTTAAAGTACTTTAAATGCTTTAAGTACTTTAAAGATACTTTCGTCCCTGTCACGCATTCAATATCCAACCCCTGTCACATTCACGATACAATTTTCATCATTCGTCCCCGGGCGCATGTGACCTGACCATGGGGTTCCGGCGCATCCCGGCCGATGATACGCGGATACCGTTCCAATCACTCCCGTTTCATGCCTTATCCGTACATGCCATTTTCACCCGGTCGCCGTGCATCATCAAGAAAAACCCCGGGCAACGTGATTCCCGTAACAGCGAAATTTCGCCTTGCTTTCCACCATGAATAATGGTAAGATGAACTACCGGAGCGCAAAACGAAACAATCCCCTTCCGGAGGGCTCGTGGGAGAGAAAAGAAAACGCAGGCGTCTGGCGCTGGTGTCGTTCTTCACCATATATGACAGGGACACGAACGAAGTCATGGGTCACCTGGTGGACATCTCCGAGGAGGGTTTCCAGGTGATCGGCGATGTGGAGGCGGACGAGGACCGGGTCTACCGGTTCAGAATGGATTTTTCCGCCATCATGAATTTCGAGCAGCAGATCGTCTTCGACGCCAAATGCCGCTGGACGAAGTTCGACATGGATGTCGAGCTCTTCACCTCGGGCTTCGAGATGACGAAGATACGCCCCGGGGACCTCAACCTGATCTACCAGGTGATCGAGCAGTTTACATGAGAATGCCGCCGAGAAGGTACGGGCATCGGGACCCCATGCCAATGATCAGCAGCGTCTTCGTCCTGCGCGCATCTGGTTCTTGATCGGCTTTGCACACCTGATTGATGCCGGCCCGCATTGCTTTTCACTCAGCGAACACCCCCACCACATCAGCCATCACCATGTCCGCCCACACCCGCCGCGCGAAGATCCGCGTCTGGCCATAGGGCACCGTCTCGACCATGAACTCGATGTCGGTGTCCCGGCCCTGGTCCTTCCAGCGCGCTTTCCAGCGGCGGACGGAGGGATAGCCGGCGTTGTGCTCCATGACGGCGAAGAGGATGTTCCCGTCCTGGCGGGCGAGAAGTTCGTCACTGAACCAGCGCGCCCCGAGATGAATGGAGAGCTGCGGGTCGAGGAGGTAGTGTTCGGCATCCGCGGCGCCCGATGACCGCAGCAGTTCCCAGCGACGGTCGAGCACCTTGAACGTGGATGGCATGAACTGGAAGAGTCCGAGCGCTCCGCGATTCGAAAGCGCCTCCGGATGGAACAGGCTCTCGCGGCGCATGACGGCATAGAGCAGTTCCGGCGAAACGTCGAGAGCGCCGGCCTCCCGGAGGATGGCCTCGTGGTAGACGCGGGGATAGGCGGCTGCGGGAAAGCAGGGGTGGCGGCTGATGCGGCGCCGGACCGCGGCAGGGCTGTCGCCGGATTCGGCAAGGCCGATCGCCACGGGCCAGTCCCCCGCGTCCCCGCCCACCGTAAAGGAAACCGCGATGCGGTTGTCGTCATCGTCCGGGACGGACTCGACCGCGGCAAGAGCGGCGTCGCGCATGGACAGAAGGGCGATCACCCCGCAGAAAAGCCCGGCTTCAGAGAGTTCGTCCAGTTCGATGTCCTCGAGCCGACGGGATGGGAAGGCCTCCCGCAGGCGGTGTTCGGTCCCGAGGGCATGGATGTACAATCCGGTCGCGATGCCGCGGCGGAGCATGACGTGATAGACCGTTTCCTTCCGGGGGACCGGAGTATCGTTCCCGGCGTCGCATGCCGTTTCCATCGACGACAGGACCGGCGAATCGGGGAAAGCCATTGCCGACGCTTCAGCGCCGTCGGCGAGGTGCATGCGAGCCCGGATGCCGAACCAGTCCCGGGGCGCCTCTTCCGCCGCTCTCGTGAACCAGGCGGCGGCCTCGTCCGGACGGTCCGTCTCCTCTGCGATGCGGCCAAGCCAGAACAGGGCGAAGGGATGCATGGGCCCCTCCGGCCTGAGACGCTCGAGGTCGAGGAGTATTTCCTCCGCACGCCTGACATTCTCCCGGCCGCCGCGGGTGTAGTTGATGATGAAGGAATAATAATGCGCCAGGTTGATCCAGTCGTTGCCGGTGGTCATGCCGCGAAGCCGGTCGAACACTTCCAGCGTGGGGCCGTCCTCGCCCCGGTCCTTGTGGTGTACGGCCAGTTCGTAGAGCGCGTCATCGGCCAGGGAACCATCGGGGAACCGGTCGGCGAGGGCCAGCAGACCCCTGCGGTATTCACCGGTGTCACGTCCCGCTCCGGCCCGTCCATATGTCCAGGCCCGCTCGAGCATGGCGCGTTCGATGACGCCGGGGTCCTCCGTGGATTCGATGACACCGTCGAGCAGGGCGATGGTCTCCGGCCGTGAACGCCCGGCGATGCGAAGGGAACGCGCCAGAAGGAGCTTCGTCTCCGCCGCAGAACCGGCGTCCCCTTCCTCCACGGCCTCCCGCAGGAATTCGATCGCTCCGGCGTGCCTGCCCAGGAACTGGAAACGTTTCGCCCGCCTGACCAGCAGTTCGGCGCGTGACGCCAGCCCGCGTTCGACCACCGTATCGAAGACCGCACGCTCCGTGGATGTCAGCTCCTCCCTCCCGAGCACCGACATGTAGTCCATGAAGAATGAGCAGGCGTGATCCGTCAGGCCCGCCTCCCACGACAGGGAAACCAGCATCCGCAGGACATCCTCCCGAAGCCGCGGCAGGGACCCCAGCAGGGCCGGCCGGGTGATGCGAAAAAAGGAACGGCTGTCCACCACGGGGCGTGCAAGGGACATCAGCCCGTCCAGGTCCCGGGGATCGGGCGGCGGCCCGTTCTCGAGCAGACGGAGCAGACGCCAGAGCGCGGCTCCCACACAGCCGTTGACACCGTCCCCGTCACTGAAGGGATCACCTGCGCTCCAGGCCACGAGATCGCGGAAGCCCTCACGGGCGCCCGCTGTGTCGGCGCGGGCGAGCATGACCTCGCCGGCCAGGTAGAGACAGAACACCCGAACGGCGGGATCACCGCATGACAGGGCGTGTTCGACGAGGGTCTCTGCTCTTTCAGTATGCGCCGAACCGCTGTCGGAGGCGCAGGCGATGAGCGCCCCGAGGTCGATGGTGTCGAAATGGGGCGTTCCCGCGTAAACGGGCCGCAAGACGGCGGGCATGACCAGAAGAGAAAACAGGATGATGACGGTGCGCATGTATGTGTCGTGTCCGGCAAGGGTGGGGGTTGTGGGTGCACGGCCGTTGAAAAGGCGCAGGGCCGCGGCCGGTCATCATAATACGAAAGCGGATGACCGGAGACAAGCGGGAATGCCGGATGGCAATCCCCCATTATCCGGCACAAACATATATTTCGAGGTTTTTCAGTTTCTGAACCGGGATTTTCGGGATTACGGGATGAA
>CAYNWJ010000274.1:0-5963 GCA_964400815.1 uncultured bacterium | reverse complement strand
GGGATGGAGAGGAGAAAGGAGAACTAGCCTGCCTGCTCGCGTCCGGCCCCGAGAAAGAGGGCCGTGGAAATGGTCGATCCGGAGCGGGACACGCCGGGAATGATGGCAAGGGCCTGGGCGACGCCGATGAAAAGGCCGCGTCCGGGCCCGATCTCATGGTCGCCGCGCCGAACGAAAAATGTTGCGATGAGCATGATCCCCGTAAACGCGAGAGCCCCGAGCACCGGAAGCACCGATGAAAAGAGCGTCTCGATGCCGTCCTTCATGGTGATCCCGACAACGCCCGCGGGTATGGTGCCGATGAGGATCGCGGCGGTGGTGCGGACATACGGCGACCGGCGGAGGCGCTCCAAAGGAGCCGATCTGCCGCTCGCAATGTCCCGCGCATCGTCCGCAAGTCCGGCGACGAGCCCGGCGATACGTCCGCGAAACACGACGAACACCGCCAGAAGGGTCCCGAAATGAACGAAGATGTCGAAATTGATCATGCTTTCGGTCAGCTGGAAATACCGCTGAACCAGCACCAGGTGCCCCGATGACGATACGGGGAGGAATTCGCTGACGCCCTGCACGATGCCGAGAATGACGGCCTGGGTGTATGTCACGGGTTCCGGGATCTCCGCGTGAAAAGGTTGACCGGTTATCCGGCTGCTTCAGCATCCATATACGTTTCTTGGGCCGGGGATGAAACGCTGCCTTTCAGTCGAAAACCTTCCCGCGCTCTCCCCGGATCGGGAGAAAGGGCGCCCGACCCGTGGTGCTTTTCCTTCTCCCGGTACGGGGGAAGGTGGCGCGGAGCGACGGAAGGGGGCTTTGCAGTGAGCGTCTGAATCAATGGTTTTCAACATGCGCCTAATGTAAGGTTGCCTGATCTCCTGCGCGGGGACGTCCCGCGGTCATGAATGTCATTCCCCGGGCGGGAAGCCGTAGGGACCGATTTTCACCGCCGGAGGGTTGCGCACGGCCCGTGAGAGCGCCGCCACATTGTCGATGGAGCCGTTTGACGCGGCCGTGTAGAAATAATAGAGATTGCGCTCGGAATAGACGGAACCCTGGTTGACGGTGATGAGCTGTTTGCGGTCCCAGTCGACATGGAAATAGATGAGCGGCCGGAACCAGTATTGCAGATCGCCGTTGGCCACATAGGTGGCGTTGTCGAAGAGCCGCGGCGGACCGCCCTTCGGCCCGATGTTGGCATAATCCACCCGTACGGTCGCGGCGCCGATGCCGGTGGACGGATTGAGCAGGGTGACGTAGGGAACGGTGTCGGAAAGACGCAGGATGTCACCGTGACGGTTGACCGGCTCGTATTCCGAAAGCCGGGAGACGAAGGGGCCGCCGTCCTTTTCCCAGCCCACATGGGTGAAGAAGCCGGGATTGAACACCAGCTCGTCATTGCGCAGCGCCACCACGCCCACATCGTCACGCACCCGCATGACCGTGCCAGACTCCACATAGCTCCGGCCGGCGAAGAACCGGTATGTGATGGAGAGATGCACCTCGGGGATTCGCGGGAAAATGCCCGAACGCTCGATCTCGACGAATATCGGCCCCTGACCGGTTACCTTGAAATATTCGGGCGGGTCCCAGGCGAAGGAATGCGCCCAGTACCGGGTCGGAATGAAGACGCCGGGATTCCAGTGGATGATGTCCGTCTCCGGGGCGACCGGCGTTCCGGGGTTGTCGGCGAGGGTGACCGCCGAAAGCTGGCCGGACGAGTGCAGCTCGACCTTCATGACGCTGTTCTCCACCGTCCAGGCGGGGCCCGTGCCGCTCACCTTCAGATCGGTGGGATAGGAGGGCGCTTCCGCGTCCGGGTTGCCATGGAGGATGAAATATTCGGCGTCGGCGGACCCGGCGGCCTCGTCGAAGAAGGTTATCATGCCGTTGAGCGTGGGCCTGCTCCGCTCACCGTCGATGTCCTGTGTCCAGGCGCGGAGCTTCGACAGCTGGAAGGGGATTTCCTTTTCGGTGTTCCCTGTCTTGAGGATGAGCCGGATTTCACGCTCCGGCCGGCGGCACTGGTCGGCGAAGAGGGAGAAGGTGACGTCCACCGGCGCGAGGTCCGCCGTCTGGGGATCGCGGTGGGTCAGCTTCACCGGCATGCGGTATTTCCAGGCGCTCCATTTCCCCTGTGCGTGGGCGGTGAAAGCGGCGGAAAGGATGATTGCTCCTATCATGAAAGCTGTCAGCTTGCCGTACGAACGTTGTTTTCGCATGGGAATTTTCTCTCCTTCCGTCAACGGTTGGTATTGCCTATGTGAATACCTCGCAATCTTTCGGCGGCTCCGTCTGCTGGGTGCCCGCCCCCTTATATAAATGTAAATGAAACCGTGAACGCACACCACACTTTTCCTGCATGTCCCCGTGAGGCCGTTCAAAAGGCCGGGCGAAAACTTTTTTGCTTTTCATGCATTGAATAATACATATTGCCGATTAACACAATGGTGTCCCCTGTACCAAGTGCGGCTCAGGCCGTTTCAAGGGCTCCATTCCTTTCCATGCATGGTTCGGGAGTCATGCCAAACCTTACAGGAGCTTCCAGATGAGATCATATGCTTTCGCGATTACGGTTCTTGTTGTCCTCGCCGCGGCAACGCAGGCTGATGCCGATGTCGCCCTTGAGCCGCACACCTATCATGAGGAGTTCGATACCCGTGAGCTCGCCGCCTGGGCGGCCTATCCCCTCTGGCAGGATACGGCATACAATGTCAACATGCGGGTGAACGCCATGATGCCAGGGGACCCGAATCTCTCCATCGAACACACGGTGACACCCTATGCCGATTCCGATGCCTATGCCGGAGCTCAGAAGCTGCTCGACATGTACCTTGCGCCGGGGTCGGTGGTGAGCCTCAGATATAACATAAAAACTGATCTGTCGCCCGAATACCTCAAGATCAGGTTTGCCGCCGGAGAGCACGGCAAGGTTGATTACACCATCCCGTCACCACAACAGAACGGATGGAGGGCCATACGATTCTCCTACCGCGACCTGATCGTCCAGAACCCATCGCTCGCGGGAATGGATTATCTCAGAATCCACGCCGTCGCTGTGCTGGCGAAGATTCCCGACGCAGACCCCGAGCACGTCATCCGTCTGGGAATAGACGATGTGGTGATCGATGCCATGCGGAAGACCGTTTTCAGGTTTGATGAACCCGAAATGCACCATCTGCCCGAATGGAAGCCCTACATACCCGCGAAGCATTATCACAGCGGTGAAACCTTCTTTCTCAGGGGGACGTGGCCCCTCGACGCCGATCGGGTTACCCTGGACATCGTCAATTTCACCCGGCGTGAAGAACGGGTCCTGTCAACATCACTGCGCAGGAACGGCGACTCGTGGGAGGGCGATATTCCGCTCTCGATGCCCGGGGGGCTTTATCTCGCCACCCTCAGGGCCCGAGACAACAGGGAAGGGGAAATTTCCGATACGGAGTTTACCATACTCGTCGCTCCCCGCGATCCCGGCGGAAACCATCCCCGCCTGCTTTTCGACGAGCGGGAGAAGGACAGGATCATGGAGCGGCTTCGATCGGAACGTTTTGCGGGAACCCTCGAGAGTATGGTGGCGTCCGCACGGGCCGGCCGTGAAAAAGGGCCCCTCGACAAAGTGGAATACACCATGGACGAGCTCGAAGAGGAATCCGAAATGGCGCGCGGCTCCACGGGTTTCGAATTCTGGACGGGTTCACCAAATCACGGCGCGGGGATTGTCAATCCCAATGTGGACGCCGCTTTTTTCGCCGGGGACACCGAGGCCCGGGACTATGTCAGGCGACTCGTTCTCGAACTGTGTCAATGGCCCTCCTGGGTGCATCCGTGGTACGAGAGGCGGGGGCGGCACATGTACTATCAGCCGGCGGTCGGCGGTTCCTCGATCGCCCGGGCCTATGACCTCCTGTACGATACATTCACTCCGGAGGAGCGCCGGACGATACGCCGCGCCCTCGTGCGCAACCTCGTCATCCCCACCCACCGGGGATATGTCGTGGACAATCTCATCACAGAACACGGCTCCAACTGGATCGGCATGCTGTTCAAAGGCACCATGAGCGCCATGATATCGATGTACGGTGATGATCCGGATCTCGGGTGCATGGAACCCTGGTTCACCGGGGCGATTTTCAAGACCTGGGCGCACATCTCAACGATGGGGCCTGAAGGTTCGTACGGCGAGCCGAACAACTATCTCATGTCCGCAATGCACGGTATCGGCTTCTACGGTCCCTCACTGTATCTGAACTTCAACATCGACATGAGCGATCCCGTGGAAAATGTGAACAACGAACGTATCTGGGCAGGGATCGTCAGGAAGAAGTGGAACTTCTATTTCGGAGATTCCGGTCTGGATATGCGGCCGGCGGGCAATTTTTCGTGGTTCGCGTATCACACGAAAAATCCGCGGCTGGCGTGGTTCATCGATCATCTCAGCGGCTCGTCTTCCCGTGAGCATCCGTCCGATTCCTTCATCTTTCCCATCGCCGATCTGCCGAAACAGTCCCCCTACGGCGAAAATCCGGTCAGGGTCTTTCGCTGGGACGGGACCACGGTTTTCAAAAGCGGCTGGGATGAAGACGATTTCGTGTTCGTCATGCGCACCGGTCCCTTCGTCAACCACCAGCATCATGACCAGGGTTCATTCTGGCTCGCGGACCGGGGTGAGATCTTCGTGAAGGAGCGCACCGGTTCGTCCTATTACCGTGACCCGCTGTACCAGTCGTCGTTCATCCAGCCGGTTGCGCATTCGACCATTCTCATCGATCACAATCCCCAGAGCCAGCGGATCGGCGATCCCCGCAATTTCGCGCCCGGTTTCGACGATCACGCCTTCGTGCGCATGTTCCTCGACGGCGAACACGCGGCATACAGTTCGGGTGACATCGGACGTCTGTATTGGGACACGGTGAGTTCCCTCCGCCGTAATGTCCTCTATCTGAAGCCGCGCACCCTTCTTATGATCGATACCGCGATCCCGCCGGATGACGAAGATGTCGATGTCACCCTTCTCTATCAGGCGGATCTTCTCAAATACATTGAATCCGGTCATGACCATTCCACCGTAAGCCGCGACGGGCGCGCCCTGACCATCCACCATCTCCACCCCGCCGACCGTCTTGTCGAGCGTGTGGAAACGCCGCTCTATCTCCGAAAGGCCCGCGAAAAAGACCCGGAAAAGGAGGGCATGCTGACTGTTACCGCCCGTACGGACGGCTCACCGTTGCTCATGGCGAACATACTGAGCACGGTCCCGCAGGACGAGATCGCCATCACCGGGTCGAACGGTTCATTCATCACCGGTACCGCCGATGGGACCCGGTTCGCGTTTCCGGTCATGCCGGGGATGACCTATACCGTTGACGGCATCACCACCGACGCACTCGCACTGACCTGGACAGGCGATACTGTCTTTGCCGCCGATGCAACCACACTGTCCCGGCATGGCAGGATTCTTTTGGATTCGCCACAGCCGATGGCATGCGAGGTTTCCGGCAACGGTGTCGGTGGTTTCTGTCTCCATTCGGAATGCGGGGGCATCACCGTAAAATTCGGCGTTGACAGCATGCCCCGCAGGGTGGTGCAGAACGGTGCTGACGCCTCATTCCGGTACGACGCATCTGCCGGGACAGCGGAAGTCGATCTTTCGGCGGGTGAAGGAATGATTGCATTCTGATTGCGGTGGCTCCCGGCGCGCGTTTCTGCTGTAGGGCGGGTTGCGATGATTGCGCACAGTTGCTCTTTGTCCGTGTGTTTCCTGCACGTCGTGTTTCCGTCTTTTTCATTTTAACAACGATTAATCAGGGTCTCCTGAAAAACAGATAATATATTGTTAATAAACGTGATAACCCTTGACTAAATCCTCTTTTCTGCATATCTTTCAACCTAAACTCTTGAAAAACCTTGTAGATGGAGGAGCCATGAGGAACCGTGATAATCCGCGTCAGCTGTCGATTGAGGAG
>CAYNWJ010000273.1:0-5965 GCA_964400815.1 uncultured bacterium | reverse complement strand
CTCAGGGCGAACCGGGCCGCCGCGATGAGCGACATGCGTGTGATGCGCATATAGGACTGGAAGAGCCGCCAGAGGAGCCGGTTACGGTTGGCCATGGTCTATTCCTTGAGACGATAGCCCACGCCGCGGACCGTTTCGATATAGGAGCCGTGATCGCCAAGCTTTTTCCTGAGTCCCACGATCTGGACATCGATGGAACGTTCGGTGACCGGATAGTCCTCGCCCTTTACGGCGTTGATGATCTGATTGCGGGTGTAGACCCATCCGGCGCGGCGGATCAGGAGCAGGAGAATGTTGAACTCGGTCGCGGTGAGGTCGACCGGAGCGCCCTCGACGAACACTTCGTGGGTGGACATGTTGACGGTGATGTCATGCTTGCTGAAGGTGTTCGCCTTTTCGAGCTCGCGGCCGCGGCGCAGGACCGCCTTGATACGGGCCGCCAGAACCCGCGGGCTGAACGGTTTGGTCACATAATCTTCGGCGCCGAGCTCGAGACCGACGACGATATCGGCTTCCTCGCCCTTCGCCGTGAGCATGATGATCGGTATCCGGGCGGTGCGGGAGTCGTTTTTGAAAATACGGCACAGATCGAGGCCGTCGATGCCGGGAAGCATCAGATCGAGGAGGATGAGTTCGGGAGGATAGGACCGCGCCCGCTCGAGAGCGTCCTCGCCCGTTGTCACGCAATCGACCTGGTAGCCGCTGTTCACGAGGTTGTAGCTCACCAGTTTGAGCAGGTCCTCCTCGTCGTCCACGACGAGTATCTTTTCCTTTGCCATATCTTCAACACCTTGTGATTGGGATTTCCCGCATGGTCGTGTTTTCTCACTGGTACAAACATACTCCACACATGTTAGAAAACGGTTCGGAATTTGTTAGTTATGCATAAAACAAGACATTACAGCATGCTATGCGGGGTCATCCGGCGCAAAAGGGGTGAACCGGCCTCCCTTCACGCGCCATCGGGACGCAGGCATCTTCAATTAACCGTCGGCAAACGCTCTCTGTCAAGGGGGAATCTTTTGACGGCATTTCTCCCATTGACCAGCCTTCCGGAAGCCGGAGGGGTCTGCCTTTTCAGATTTTCTCAGAACTCATCCCCCGGCTCCTTCTCTTAAGCCTTTAAGAGAAGTGGAGTTATACGCCCGAAAGTTTCACGCCGCACGACTCCCCCTCTTTCGCGCGCGAGAGAGGGGGATGTCACGCAGTGACAGGGGGTGAGTGTTCAGGTATGCATTTTCATGCCATCCGTTTCCCTGCAAAGAGCCCCCTTTCACATCCCTGCCGATGATAACAGAATGACGGTATCTCAGTATCCTGAATGCGTGGAAGTCCACCGGGCGGATCATTCACCGGAAAAACGCCCGTGGATGGAACGAAGGGTGGGGAGACAGTCGAGAAAGGCGTCCACAACCTCCGGGTCGAAATGCTTCCCGCGCTCCTCACGCATGACGCCGAGCACCTTCTCCTCGCTCCAGGCATCCTTGTACGACCGGCTGGACGAGAGGGCGTCATAGACATCGGCCACGGCGACGATGCGTCCGAAGAGGGGGATCTCCCCGCCCTTCTTCGGCAGGGGGGCGCCGGCGCCATCCGTCTTTTCCGGCAGGGGATCGCCGGTGAGGTAGTCCACATGTCCCGGATAGCCGGAGCCGTCGAATTTCTCGTGATGATTGAGCGCCACGGCCCGTGCGGCGTCCTCGAAACCGGAGGTCGTGTCGCGGAAGAGCCGCGCACCGAGGATGGTGTGGGTTTTCATGACCGTGTATTCGTCGTCGTCGAGCCTGCCCGGCTTTTTGAGAATGGCGTCCGAGATGGCGACCTTGCCGACGTCGTGGAGCATGGCGGCCATGCGCAGGAGATCGCGGCTGCGGTCCACCTCCTTTTGGGAAATGCCCTGTTTCCGCGCCCATGATTCATAGATTTCCACGGAATATCCCGCCACGCGGTTGACGTGGTTGCCGGTCTCCTTCGGGTCGCGCAGCTCCGCCATGCTGATCATGCGCAGGAGGATGGTGCGGGTGAGGGTCGCCTGTTCGAGGGCCCCCGCGGCGCTGTTTGCCAGAAAAAGGACATAGGGCTCGAGCTCGCGCCCGAAGGCGGTCACGTTCCCGTCGCCGTCGAACCGGTTGATGAGCTGGAGGACGCCGATGATACGGTCCGACCGGGTTTTCAGGGGAACGGTCAGGATGGAACTGGTCCGGTACCGCGCGCTCTCGTCGAAGCTGCTGTCGAAGTGATAGGGTAGCGTGTCGGTGAGATGATAGGCGTCGTTGATGAACAGTATCTTTCCCGTGCTCGCCACATATCCGGCGATGGAATTGTGGTCGATGGGGATGGTGAAGGATGTGTAGAGCAGCTTCTGTCCCGGCTCCAGACGGCTCCGGAGGGTGTCGTTCTGGGCGTAGCTGAATTCCAGCCGGTCGTCCTTCCTGATATAGATGGAGCCGGCATCGCAGTTCACGAATTCACGGGCCGAACGGAGAATGCGCTCCATGAGCACATCCAGGTCCTTCACCTCCGCGAATTCCGCGCTTCTTGAGATCAGTTCTTTCAGGCGTTTCGGATCGTCGTCTATCACGTGCGGACCCTTGTCCTCGGGCGGATCGTCGTTCCATTATTACCAGTATACCATGGTACTCCCCGCCGCACAATTGGTTTCATGCGCGCGAGCGGTGAAGAATCCCCTGGCGCGGGGGGATGTTTCCACCTATACTGCTTCTGAAACACGATCACACACTGCATCCGGAGGCGGCATGACAGCGCAGACCGTCGTGGGGCGAGAACAGCGCATGTATTCCTTCGACACCCTGCGAAGCTTCGTCATCGTTTTCGTGGCGCTCCAGCACGCCGCGCTGATCTACCGCGACTACTCCGCTCCCATGAACGCCGCCCAGGCGGTCTGCAAATTCACCATCATGATCACCGATGTTTTCATGATGCCGGTGCTGTTCTTCCTGGCGGGGTATTTCGCCCTTTCCTCGATCCGCGCCCGCGGCTCACGGTCATTCGCCGCCGCCAAGTTCCGCCGCATCTGGCTGCCCTGGCTCGCGGGCGTGCTCGTGGTGCTTCCCCCCTCGGTGTGGCTCATGAACGTTCACCGCGCCATGGAGGCGGGACATTCCCATGAATCATATTTCGCGTTCTGGCGGTCGTTCATGTACGACGCCATCACGCCCGCGTTCGGTTTCACGTCTCCGGCCACGGTATTCTCCCACAAGCACCTGTGGTTCCTGTCGGTGCTGTTCTCCATGTTCCTCGTCTTCGCGCTTCTGTACCATGTCGCGGGAGGGATCAATCCACGGCGGGACACCCCTTCACGGCGGCAGACGCGGCGGGAGGTCACGGTGACCCTCCTGGCGGCAGGGGTCTTCACCGGCGTCGCGTGGTATCTGGTCACCCTCGCCGTGGGCCGGGGCTACCATTCCTTCCTCGTCCTGAACCTCGTCCATCTCGATTTCGCGCGGCTCACCACCAACGGCGCCTGGTTCGCCCTGGGCGTCTTCGCCCTGAGCCGCGGCTGGTTCGACGGCGGCGACCCACCCGGCATCCAGCGGGGATGGACGTTTCCCGCTCTCGCCATGCTCGTCCTGTACACATGGCTCAATTTCGATCCGGACCTGGAACTCACCGGGGCCATGCGGCTGTTCCTCTCGCTCTTCCGGGCCTTCCTGACGCTGGCGATCTTCGCCGCGCTCGTGTCATTCGCCGCCCGACGCCGCTTCGAAACGCCGCCCCCCGCCATCGCCCGTTTCAACCGCAATTCCTACATGATCTATGTCACCCACTATCCCTTCCACGCCGCCGCAGCCGTGCTCCTGACGGGGCTCGCGCTTCCCGTGCTGGTCAACTATCTCCTCGTGACCGTGCTCTCCCTCGCGGGGGGCTGGCTGGTGAGCGAGTACGGTATCAGGAGAAGCGCGTGGTGGACCATCGCGGCGGGGGTGGTGGTGAATGCGGTGATGATAGCGGTGGGGTGAGGATCATCCACCCTTCCCTCCCGGTCGAAAAAAACGTGATTTCAGCCTGAGAACATGGTATAGTATATCCGTTGCACGCCGTCATGATCAATCTGAATAGTATTTTTCATCATGTCACGATAATGGAAGGAGAAGTCATCATGAAGCCCCTGCGCCGCCTCGTTTCCTGTGTTCTCGCCCTATGCGTCCTGACCGCGGCATCGGTTGCAACCGCCGAACCCCTCCACGTCGACGACATCGTCAACGGCTACGACCGCGTGACATACAAGCGGACCGACGAAGGCAGGCTCGACCTGTTCATCTTCAAGCCTGAGGGGTTCGCCGAGACCGACAGACGGGCCGCGGTGGTGTTCATCCACGGCGGCGGGTGGCGATCCGGGTATCCCGACCTGTTCTTTCCCCACTGCCGGTATTTCGCGGCCCGCGGGGCCGTGGCGTTCAGCGTTCAGTACCGTCTGGTGGACGAGACCGGAGCATCGGCGCTCGACGCGGTCGGGGACTGCATTTCCGACTGCAAGTCGGCGATACGGCACATCAGGAAGAACGCCGCCAGATACGGCATCGATCCGTCGAAGCTCTCCGTGGCGGGGGATTCGGCAGGGGGGCATCTCGCCGCATGTGTGGGTGTGATACCGGGCTTCGACGCGGAGGGCGGGGACACGTCGGAGAGCGCCGTTCCCGACGCCTTCGTGTGCTACAACCCCTGCGTGGACATGAATGTGGACCTGGTGTACCGCATATTCAAGATCGACGCCGCCAATGTCCCGGCGGACGTGATCGAAAAAGCCGACGCGGTTTCGCCCCTAAGCTTCGTCGCGTCCGGCCAGCCGCCCGCCCTCATCATGCACGGCACCGCCGACACCGTGGTCCCCGTGGAACAGGCATATGACATGACCGAGGCCATGAAACGGGCGGGAAACCGCTGTGACATGGTGGCGCTGGAGGGGGTCAAGCACGCCTTCGTGCTGCCGGGGTACGGCACCGAGGAAACGGTGGTCGAGGCCATCCGCACCATGGACCTGTTCCTCGTCTCCCTGGGAATGCTCGACGGCGAACCGATGATCGAGGTCGGCGTGGATTGACGGGTGGAAATCCTGAAAATGCAGACCCCTCCGGCTTCTTGTGAAGCCACGTCCACTTTCGGGGGGGAGGTAACCGGACTCCGGCAGGTTGCCTGTCCCCCATCAAAAGGGGGGACCGGACGGAACGTCCGAGGGGGGCTCTTTGCAGGGCGCCCTCCTCTCACCCCCAGTCATTCCATACCATCCCGCATCTTCACCACCTTCATCGCGAACACCAGCCGCCTGCCCCGGTTCAGCGGCTCGCAGTTCAGCCGCCCCGCGACCAGATCGATGACCCATTCAACCGTCGAGAGCGCCGTCTCCACGGTGAATCCCTTCCACGGCGGCATGCCCCTCCGGCCCCGGACGGATTTCAGACGCACACAGGTGAAGCCCTGCCTCCCGAACATGTCCAGATACTCGGCCATGGTGTAGTCGTGTTCCAGTCCCGCGCCGGGCGAAACGCTCCGATCCCGTCCCGTGCGCGCCATGACCATACGCGCAGCCGCCCGACCCGCGCGGGTGAGACGGTTGGCGATGCTGCCGCCATTGGGCTCCTCGGCATATACAACGCCGCCGTCCCGGAGCCACCGGGCGAAAAGGGCGATGGCGGCCTCGCAGCCGGGAAGGTCGTGAAGCACATCCACGCACACCACGGCATCCAGCGAATCCGGGCCGTACCGGCCGGGATCCCCCGTATGCTCCCGCCGGAACTCGATCACACCGGGGCCTTCATCCCCTTTGACATGATACGGATACCGTGACATCTCCCTGATCCTCTTTTGAGTGACCCGTGCGCGGTTCAAACAGCATGATACGACAAATGGACCGCGGTGTCGATGGAAAAGTACTGTTAGACGCGCCGGAGGTGACACCCGTCACGGCGAAAATCATGCAGCGCATGTATACTTTTTATGAGGTCTC
>CAYNWJ010000272.1:0-5981 GCA_964400815.1 uncultured bacterium | reverse complement strand
GCTTACTAAACTTGATACCCGGCTTGTTCAAAGAACCTTTTTGCTTATTGTATTGGATGTAATGCCATACTTTATAATAGCTTATATGAATTATCCGATGGTTTTTTTGGGGGGTGCCAGGCTCGATGGAGCGCCGGTCATTCCATCGAATATACCGTATCTTTGCGCCCGGGGAAAGTGCGGCGTACCCCCCGGGCTCGTTTGACTGGGTAATTGGAGTCCACATGCACCCAATCCGAAGGTGAGATCGCCCGGCGAGGACGAGTGGGGCTTTACTTGTAAAAAACAGCCGCATCGTGTGTGCTGTAATAAAATGGGGGGTTGCCAGGGTAATAATATCGTTGACATTCGGTAATTTTATCATATATTGATGCGTGTGGATGAATTAATTAATTGATAATATTGAGGGTATCGGAATGGACAAGAATGGCGGCGCTTCGAATGAGCAGTACGGCGACGATGACGAGGTCTTCGACTACGACGATCTTATCAACGATTTTACCAAAGATGACTACGACGGACCTCCCGCGAAGGATCTCGGTTCCGTCGATGTTTCGCAGCTGATCGACAAGAACGAGGCCGCTGAAAAGAGCGAGCCCGAAAAAACCGACGAGGAGACGATCGCCGATATATTCGATGAGCTCGACGATCTTGCGCGGACCAGCATATACGAGGACGCCGGGGAGGACGGGGAATCCGAAGACGCACCCCGGGACGTGGACGGAGGGCAGGATGAGACGGAGGCTGGTGATGAGGAGGACGAAGCCCCGTTCGAGCTTGAAAAGGACATCGACGAAAATGACAGCGACTATGCGTCGCTGCTGAGCCAGCTCGAGGGCGGCGCACAGGAAGAACCCCCGGATGCCGATGCGGACATGACCGCCGATGATGACATGGCGGTTGCCGGGATGGCTCGCGCCGATGAAGACGTGAAGGACGCTTCCCCGGAAGTGGCCGGTGATGCCGATGACGATTTTTCCTTCGACGGGCTTTTCGGCGGTGATGAAGCGGAGGAGGAGACAGGGGAAGCGGAATTGCCCGTGGACGAAGCCGGGCCGTCGACGGACGAATCCTCGGTCGAGGAGATCCTCTCGGTTTCCGACACCGCCGATATCGATCCCCCGCAGATGGGGGAAGACGCCGGCGGGGAGGATGGAGACGAGCTATCCTTCGAAGATATTCTCGGCGTGGAGGAAGAGACCTCAGACGCCGAAGAAGAGCGTGAAATTCCCGTCGCGGACTATCCTGAAGATATGATATCTCCCGATGCGGAACTGCCCGATGAGGAACAAGCCTCGGATGACGCCGGTGATGCGGAAGAGGAAGGCGGCGGTTCGTATGCCGATGTTCTCGGCGGTCTCGGCGGTGGAAACGAGGATGACGCCCAGGCCGGGCAGGCCGTGGAATCCCTCGAAGAAGGGGAAGAGGTCGATGAAGAATCCTATGCGGGTGCCCTGTCGGGTTTCGGCGGCGGCGATGACTCCGCGACCGCCGAGGTCCCGGTGCTCGAGTTCGGCGATGATGACATGAGCGATGACACTGATGAAACCGCCGCATCGTATGAAGACGCGCTTGGCGGAATAGGCGGGGAAGACGTCGAGATCACCGGTGAAATCGAGCTGTCCCTGGATGCTTCGGCCGATGAAACGTCTGATGAAACCGTGGAGGAGCCTTCATTCGAATCCTCGTTCGAGGAGGATGATTCCCTGTTCGAGAGCGACGAGGAGGAGGTGCCCGCCGCGGCGGAAGGTTCGACCGAGGCTGACGAAGAAGACGATTTCCTCGGGCTCGGCGGAATGAAGACCGGCGGCTCCGGCGGGAGCGCCGGCGTGGAGGTCCTGTTCGAGGGTGTGGAAATGGATTATGACGAACAGGTCGGATGTGTTACACTGGCCGAGGTGCTGATCGCACAGGGGCGCGAGGAGGAGGCGGCCGATCTTCTGAAGAGCGTGCGCGACAAGAAGGGAGTGACCTCCTGGGTCGCGAAACGCATGAATCTCGATGTTCCCGCGCCGCCGGCCGGCGACGCGGAGGAAACACCGGTCGAGGATTCTCCGTCCGAGGCGTAACCGGCGTGATGCGCCCGGAAAAACTTGACTTGCACGGTGAATAATAATTATTTTTTAAATATTGTACATACTTGATAAAATAAATGCGAAATCCGGGAGGATGGAAGCCCGCGGGAGGATATGTGTTTGAACATGTCATCGGGCAGGAACACGCGCTTCGAACGCTCCGCCTGATGAGTGAATCCGGGCGGATACCGCACACGCTCCTGTTTGCGGGTCCCAACGGTGTGGGCAAAAGCGAGGCTGCCTTCGATTTCGCCCGGACGTTGCTGTGTGAAAACGGTCCCGGATCCGGATGCGACTCCTGTCCTTCATGCCGCCGCGCCGCCCGTCTTGAGCACCCCGATCTCCATGTCCTGTTCCCATTCCGCGCGCCGCCGAAGAAATCGGAGGATTACGGGAAATGGGTGGACAGGCTCGTGGAGCACCGCGGGAAGCTGGCCGGCGAGCCCTATTTCCCGGCTGTCTATGAAAAAGGGCTTGATATCACGGTCGCACTCGTTTCGGAGGTCCATGAGAAGCTTCTGGAATCCTCGTTCGAAGGCGGCCGTCGCGTGTGTGTCATTCTCATGGCAGAACGGCTCAACAAGACGACCGCAAATTCTCTCCTGAAAATCCTCGAAGAACCCCCGGACGGCGTTCATTTTATCATGACTGCGGAGCAGGTGTCCCAGGTTCTGACCACGATCGTGTCACGCTCGACGATTCTGCGTTTCAGGCGGTTGCGGGACGAAGAAATCGAGGGCGCGCTCGAGGCGGCCGGCATCGGGGACCCTGAAAAACGCAGACTCGCCGCGGGATTGTCGGACGGCAGCCTGAAAACGGCCAAAATACTCGCGGGTTCGGATCATACATCGCTGCGTGAGCAAGCGGGCGAGCTCTTTTTCCGTGCGGCCCGGGGCGGCGATGTCGAGAGCCTGGCGGCTCCCTTCGCATGGTCCCGTGAAGTCGCCGAACTCGAAGAGCTCATCAAGGGATTCGCCCGGCTGACCGCTGATGTGCTGGAAACCGGGGCGGGGTTCGACCCTCCGGAATGGGACGGCGGAGGACGGGTGCGCGAGCTCGCCGGATCGGTCGATGTGCGGGCGCTGGAAAAACTATCTATCGGGCTCGAGCGGGGTCTCGACATGCTCGGGCGCAATGTGAATGCATCACTCGTGATGGCATCGGTGTTCTATGAAATACGCGACACGTTCGGAAAGACAGGCTGATGACGACACCATCGTCTATGAGATAGAGTTCAAGGGCAGCAGACGGGAATATTATGTTTCCCCGGAGAACCTGGGGGTGAAGGAGTCGGAGTTCGTCATCGTCCAGGCGGACCGCGGCGAACATATCGGCAGGGTGAACCGTTTCGGCCCCCGCTCCCTGTTTCCCAACGCCAAGGAGTTGAAAAGCATCATCAGGCACGCCTCCTATACCGACACCCAGATCATGATGGACAACAAGCACAAGGAGGAGGAAGCCTTCAAGGCCTGCCAGCGCAAGATCGTGGCGCACGGTCTCAAGATGAAGCTGGTCGATGTGGAATATCAGTTCGACGGCAACAAGATCTGCTTCTATTTCACCGCCGACAAGCGGATCGATTTTCGCGCCCTCGTGAAGGACCTTGCCGCTGAATACCGTACCCGCATCGAGCTCCGCCAGATCGGTGTACGGGACGAGGCGCGCAGGCTGGGCGGAATCGGTGTGTGCGGGCGCTCATTGTGCTGCAAGACATTCCTCACCCAGTTCGAGCCCATCACCAGCCAGATGGCGCGTGACCAGAACCTGAGCCTGAGTCCTTCCAAGATCAGCGGCCTGTGCGGACGTCTCATGTGCTGCCTGGCCTATGAGGAGGATTTCTACAAGGTCCAGTCGGACATCCTGCCCGACGACGGCGCGAAGCTCGTACGCGACGGCAAAACATATACGGCGGTCAAGGTGGATATCTTCAACGAGACATTCGTGATCCGTGACGCGGACGGCAACGAGGAAACAGTCGGCATCGACGAATATCGCACCTTCAGCCTGGCCGACAGAAACGGCGGAAAAAGAAAATGCTGCCGGAATCGCAACGACGGAACCGGAACGGATACGAAACAGAGAGGCGACAACAAGGAACGAAGAGAATGAAGACGGGAAGACAGCGGGATACATTTTACATCACAACGGCGATAGATTATGTGAACAGCCTGCCGCATATCGGCACCGCCTATGAAAAGATCACCGCGGATTGCATCGCGCGGGCCAAACGGCTGCTCGGCTATGATGTCAGGTTTTTGATGGGCACCGACGAGCATTCCATCAACGTGAAAAAAAAGGCCGCCGCCGAGGTTTTGACCCCGAAGGAATACTGCGACCGCATGGTGCCCGGTTTCGAAAGCATCTGGAAGAAGCTGTCCATTTCCCACGATGATTTCATCAGGACCACGGAGGAGCGTCACAGGATCAGCGTGATGGAGCTGTTCACCCGTATCAGGGACGCGGGCGACATCTATTCGAACGTCTATACCGGCTGGTATTGCGAAGGCTGCGAGGCATTCATCCAGGAAAAGGACCTGGTGGAGGGGAAATGTCCCAATCACGACCGTGTTCCCTCCTGGATCGAGGAACAGAATTATTTCTTCCGCCTCTCGAACTACGCCGAACCGCTCCTCGAACGAATCAGGGAGCATCCCGATTTCATACGCCCGGAATCGCGGAAGAACGAGATCGTACGGCTCATCGAGGGCGGCCTCGACGACATCAGCGTCTCCCGCTCCGGCTTCGACTGGGGCATCCCCCTGCCGGACGATCCGGGCCATGTGGTCTACGTGTGGTTCGACGCCCTGATCAACTACATTTCCGGACTCGGCTTCGGCGGAGAGGACGAATCGCTGTACGAGCGTTACTGGCCCGCCGACATTCACATCATCGGCAAGGACATCACCCGTTTCCACTGCGTTATATGGCCCGCCATGCTCATGAGCGCCGGGCTGGAGCCGGCCCGCTCGGTCTTCGGCCACGGGTTCATCTATCATCGCGGGGAGAAGATGTCCAAGAGCCTCGGCAATGTCGTCTCGCCCCTGGATGTGGTGGACCTGTACGGCGCCGATCCGCTCAGGTATTTTCTTCTGAAGGAGGTCGTGTACGGCCAGGACGGGGATTTCACCTTCGAGCGCTTCATCGAGCGTTACAACAGCGATCTGGCCAACGATCTGGGCAATCTCGTGAGCAGGACACTGAGCATGATCCACCGGTATCTGGACGGTGTGATTCCCGCGGACACGCACCCGCCCGGGGACGGCATCGCCTCCGCGTATCCTGCGGCCGCGGTGAAATGGCGTGACGCCATCGAACGGTGCGAGCTCTCCATCGCCTGCGAGGCCGCGTGGGAATATGTCCGCTCCGCGAACCGCCGTATCGAGGAGGCCGCGCCATGGAAACTGGCGAAGGATCCCGCCCAGCACGAACGGCTCGCAGCCGTGCTCGGGGACCTGGCGTCGGCCATCAGCGGCATCGCCGTGCTCCTGTTCCCGTACATCCCCGAAAGCGCCGGAAAGATATGGACGGCGTTCGGCAACACCGGAAATCTGTGTGATGTGGTGTTCGATCCCGCCGATCCGGAAAAGGATGCCGTGATTTCTGAAATCGTGACAACCAAAGGGAGGAACGTCGACAGGATCGACGCCCTCTTCCCGCGAATCGAACAGAAGCAAAAGGACAGGATCGTGACCGAGGAACAAAAGACGGAAGCACCCGAACAGAAAAAGGATCAGAAACCGGTTGTCGAATACGAGGATTTCGCAAAGCTCGATCTTCGCATCGGCACCGTCACGAAGGCCGAACGCAAAGAGGGTTCGAACAAACTGCTGCGTCTTTCCATCGACGACGGCATGGGCGGCCGGACGATACTCGCAGGTCTCGCCCAGTTCATCGGCCCCGAGGAGC
>CAYNWJ010000271.1:0-5993 GCA_964400815.1 uncultured bacterium | reverse complement strand
GGCCCGACGTAACCGCACGTTTTTCACGTGGTTCACACCATCTTTCCGCGAACCTGCCCGAAGTGTCCCCGATCATGTGCCGGTCGTGCGACATGATTATCATAAGACCATGATATTGCGCGACATGCATATGATCGCGAACCTCCCGGGGTTTTCGTGTGAGCTTGGGGTTCGCGCGTTGTCAAAGAACAAAAAAGCGCGTGTGTGGATCAGGCAATCGATTCGTCTGCCGTATCGACGGCTCCGCTTATTGCCTCCCGGCCGTGGAACCGGCCGCAGGACGGCGGTCGCTGGCGTTTCGGCCTCGCGCCGTCCCTCCCGATGATGCTCTATGATGGTGATGCTTGTTCCTCGTCCTCGATGAGGTAGCCGTGCTCTATGATGTCACCTTCAGCCAGCGCGATGTTCTTCGCCGCGTTGTAGTCCGCCTTCACCGGCCGCTTCGGGTCGCCGCATTTCTGGCAGATGAACGTCTCCTGGTCAGGCCGGTTCGCCTTGTCGATGTAGCCGCAGGCGCTGCATCGTCGGCTGGTGTTCCGCGGGTTCACCTTCACGATCTCGATGCCCTTCTCCCCGGCCTTGTAGGAGAGCAGTTCGCCGAATTTCGCCGGAATCCACATGATGCGGCGGTATTCCGACTCCACGTCCTCGCTTCGAAGCCGTGTCAGGTCCTCCAAGTGAATCGTCCCGCAGCCGTAACGCTCGCAGAACTTGATGACCTCACGCGTTATCGTGTGGTAGTAGGTGTGGATCCAGTTGTCCTCCTTGACCGACCGTTCCCAGTTCCGCGTTTTCGTCCGCAGACCCTCGCGTCGCTGTTTCCTCCGCCGTTCCGCCCTGAACTTTGACCGCGCCGCCCACACGTCGCCGCCGTCGCCCAGGTACGCCCGTTGCGGGCCCGTGTTGATCGCGCAGACCGCCGGGATCTTCACGCCCAAGTCCACGCCGCACACCACTGCGGGATCCAGCTCCGGCTTCTCCGGCGTGAATGAATAGGTCATGATCACGAACAGGTCGTTCTTCCGGTTGCGCTGTATCTGGCTGTCGCTCAGGGAATACTTCCCGGAGAGGATGCGCTTGACGATGCTCAGCGCCCCCTGGTCCTTGTAGGAGAACCGGGATCTGAGGGCCAGTCGCCGCTGGTCCCTGTCAAGGTCCGGTATGTCGCTCTCCCATCCCGTCTCGCGGATCAGCTCGTCTGACAGCCATCGTGGCCCGAATCCATTGGGATGGATGTCGAACTGGATCTTCCCGTCCTCGTCCACCTCCACGATCCGCGTACCCTGCTTTCTGATCGGCACGAACAGCGACCGGTACGTGGGCAGGCTCTTGAGCCCCTTCCACGCGTCCTTCGTCGTGTTCCGGAACATCTTCATGGCGAAGTTGCGCTCCAGCGTGGCCATGTTCCCGGAATCCAGAAACCGCCGCTTTTTTGCAAGTATGCGGTATATCCGGGTGTCGTGCGACACGGACTTCCCGTTTTCATCGATCTCGTCCGGGATCTCCTCGAGATTGAAAGCCACCGCGTACCGGAGCGCCAGGTTCCCCAGATACCGCGCTTCCTGCATCGTCCTATCCAATGCCCGGTATTTGATTTTGCGGAGGTTCCCGTCATCCTCGAGTACCCTGACCGGTACTTTAACCACTTTCGTCTGCCTGGCCATACCCGCTCCCTGTGACCTGACTGCGTGAGCATGTAACTCTATGTACAATGCACGGCGTTCCCTGTCAAGAAAAATATGCATAAAAAACTCGACCGTCTCTGACCGGGTATATTCTCTCGATGATTGTCACAGCTATCCCGCACGCCTCTTCAGCCGGCAACGGTGTCCGGGAGGTCGGTGCTGCATGTGGTATTCCACGCGGAGGCCTTCGGGGGATGTCGTCAAATATCCTATATCACACTCGACACAGACCACGTTGCCCGATAATCTGTCTTGGCTTGCCAATCAGCAGGGGAAAAAACATCGATCATTCCCTGGACATCCTTTTCTTCAATCCGTATGATATTGCCATGATGCCGTGCCAAATGAAAAACGGGCGAACATTTTCCTATTCGACATGTGTCGATAACTGAAATCCATAAACCACCCGCCCTGAAAATTGTTTATATTACCATTCCATCAAAGATACCACCATCTCGATCCCACCGGGAGACCATGCATGGCACCATCCGGCGCACAATATGACGTCATCGTCGTGGGCGCGGGCCACGCGGGCTGTGAAACGGCCCTGGCCTCGGCGCGCATGGGATGTCGGACGCTTCTTCTCACGATCAATCTCGACACCGCGGGGCACATGCCCTGCTCGCCCTCCATCGGCGGCCTGGGCAAGGGTCACCTGGTGAAGGAGATCGACGCGCTCGGGGGCGAGATGGCGCGCATTGCCGACCGTACCGCCATCCAGTACCGGGTGCTCAACACCAGCAAGGGCCCCGCGGTCCAGGGAACCCGCACCCAGAACGACAAGGTCCGCTACCGCACGCTCATGAAGCACACCCTCGAACTCCAGCCGGGCCTGGACCTCAAACAGGGCATGGTCGAAGAGATCATCGTGGAGGGGGACGCGGTGCGGGGTGTGCGGGACGACATCGGGGCGGTGTACGAATCACGGGCGGTGGTGGTGACCGCGGGAACGTTCATCCACGGTCTCGTGCATATCGGGAAGCGTCACATCCCCGCCGGCCGTGCGGGCGAGTTCCCGGCGGACGGCATCGGCGACAGTCTCCGGAGCCTCGGTTTCCGCTTGGGCCGCATGAAGACCGGGACGCCGGTGCGGGTGAGCCGTGACTCCATCGATCCCGGCGCTTTCGAGGTGCAGGTGGGTGACGGGAGCCCGCGCCTGTTTTCCGCGCGGTCGGACGGCCCGGAGCTTCCCCAGGCGCCGTGCTGGATCGGCCGCACCAATGAACGCACCCACGGGATCGTGCGGAAGAACATCCATCTCTCGCCCCTCTATGACGGGACCATTCAGGGGATTTCCGCGCGCTACTGCCCCTCCCTCGAGGACAAGATCGTCCGCTTCCCGGACCGCCCGTCGCACCAGCTCATCCTCGAGCCGGAAGGGCTGGATACGGAGGAGATATATGTCAGCGGCACCGGGAATTCACTCCCCATCGACATCCAGATCGAGCTCGTCCGTTCCATCGAGGGGCTGGAGAACGCCGTGATCATGCGGCCGGCCTATGCCATCGAATACGATTTCGTCGATCCCGTCCAGCTCCGTCCCACGCTGGAGGCGAAGAAGATCGGCGGACTCTTTTTCGCGGGACAGGTCAACGGCACCTCCGGCTATGAGGAGGCGGCGGCCCAGGGATTATGGAGCGGGGTGAACGCCGCCCTGCTCGCCCAGGATCGCCCGCCATTCATCCTCGACCGCTCGGAGGCCTATATGGGGGTGATGATCGACGATCTCGTCACGCGGGGCGTGGACGAGCCCTACCGCATGTTCACTTCCCGCGCCGAACACCGCCTCCATCTCCGGGAGGACAACGCCGACCTGCGCCTGCTCGAAAAGGGCTTCGCACTCGGCCTGGTGGACCGTGAGGCGGTCGAACGGTTCCGTGACCGCGAGCGTGTCATAGCCGAAGAGCTGGAACGTTTCTCCCGCGAGCGTGTGAAGGCCTCGGCCGCCGTCAACGCCGTCCTGGAGAGGAAGGGAACCGCACCGATCGCCGAATCGGCCACCCTCGACCAGCTCATGAAACGTCCCCAGCTTGACGGGGAGGACATCGCCGTCATCGACGAGACTTTCGCGTCTCTGCCGGAGGATGTCCGGCGCCAGGTGGCCATCCGCAGCAAATACGAGGGCTATCTGAAACGCCAGGAAGCGGAGATCGAACGCTTCAAAAACCTGGAAAACATCCGTGTTCCCCGGGGGATCGACTATTGCGGCATTCCAGGAATCTCCACCGAACTCAAGGCGAAGCTCGCCGAGATCGAGCCGGAAACCCTCGGCCAGGCCTCGCGCATCCCCGGCATGACCCCCGCCGCAATCTCCGTGCTCATGGTCTTCATCGAACGCATGCGGAAGGAACGCGCGGAGGGATCGTGACATGAACCGCGCCACATTCCGTTTCTACGAGGAACTCAACGACTTCCTTCCCGCAGAACGCCGCAAACGCTCCTTCAGCCACGATTTCAAAGGTACACCGGCGGTGCTGGACGCCATCGAGGCGCTGGGCGTCCCCCATGTCGAGGTTGACCTGATCCTGGTGAACGGCGGATCTGTTGACTTCGCACGCCGTATCGCAGACGGGGACCGGATTGCCGTCTATCCCGAGTTCGAAAGCCTGGACATCGCTCCGGCCACCCGGCTCCGCGAGCGTCCCCTCCGCGACCCCCGGTTCATCCTCGATGTTCACCTGGGAAAGCTCGCCCGCCATCTCCGCCTGCTCGGTTTCGACTGCACCTACGACAACTCCCTGGACGACCCGGAGATCGTCCGCATCGCCGCCCGGGAGAAACGATGCATCCTCACCCGCGACATTCAGCTTCTCAAGCACGGCGGCGTCGACCGCGGCTATTGGATCAGGTCGAAGGACCCCCGCGAACAGACCGTTGAGGTGCTCGATCGTTTCGATCTTCGCGGCGCGGCGCGGCCGTTCACACGCTGCATGGTCTGCAACGCCGCCGTCGAGCCGGTGGACAAGGAGGCCGTGGCGCACCGTCTGGAGCCGAAGACCCGTCAATACCACGACACCTTCTCAATCTGTACGGGATGCGGGAGAATCTACTGGGAGGGCTCCCATTACAGGCGCATGGAACGGCTGGTGCGGACGTTTCTGGGAGGGCGGGGAGATGTTCCATAGCGGTCCCTCCGGCCTCTCACAAGATAACATCACTCCCGCAGTCTCCCTGTCCCCCCTCTCTCGCACGCGAAAGGGGGGAAAGGCAGACCCCTCCGGCCTCTGGCGAGGCCACCTCCCCTTTTAGGGGAGGTAACCGGACTCCGGCAGTGCGGCTGCCATTGTATGGGGGGAAGTCGGGCCCTATACCTCCGCCGTGTCCTCCTCGACAGCGGGATAGAGCTCGTCGATGGCGCGCTGGATTTCGATGGTCCTGCCGAGGGCGGTCACGATACGGCAATAGGTGCGTATCTCTTCGAGGGAGAGGATGCGCTCCTTACGATCCTTGAGCCATTTTTCGGGCACCTGATAGCCCCCGACGCGGTACTCCCACACCTCCGGCGGGACCGGCCCGAAATACTGCCCCGGATTGATCCACACACGCTCCTCCTCCTGATCGTACCGGAAGCCCTTCGCTTTGTTCTTCGCCACGCGGCCGTCGCCCTCCCCCATGAACCGCGCGGACGGCGGGTCGAGTTCGTCGGATTCCAGAAGGTGCAGGCCGGAGAGCCGCCGCCCCAGCCCCGCAAGTTCACCGAACAGCTCACGGTCGGCGGTGAAGGGAATGCGCGGAAAGTCGATCTTCAGGCACTCGGCGTAGGTCTCACGGTAGGCCGGGGCGTAGAGAACGGCGTAGATGTAGTGCAGGATGTTCTCGGAGCTTGGCGTCTTCCCGTAGGCCATCGTCAGGCCGTCGAAAACCCGACGGGCGATATTGGGCGTGCGCTCGCCGGTTTCGTGCTCGTGGAAAAGGTCGGTTTTGGAGATGGTGGGGTAGAGGTAGAGGGGGAAATTGTAACCACTTCCGAATCTACCGGCTGTATCAATATTGTTGAAATTATTAATTTTATTTGTGACGAACGCATGTCTGAAATTATTTCCAACCTGCCTTGAGACAAGTAGTGAAATATTGCTTTCAAATAAGTTTTTCAAAACTTCAGGACGTCCGAAATCAATTGCGTCAGGATGATAAAACATCCAACGAAAATCAAACGGTCGATAAAGACAATGTTGAATTTTATTTTCCCAATCTTCATCGCTTATGATACATTCTCTTTTTTCATGTAGTTTCCAGTCTCTGTTATCTTTCAATCCCAAAGATTCTCTGATGAATTCATCCGTCAATTTCCTGTCCCGAAACATCCTT
>CAYNWJ010000270.1:0-6012 GCA_964400815.1 uncultured bacterium | reverse complement strand
AGACCATGGCCAACCGTAACCGGCTCCTCTGGCGGCTCTTCCAGTCCTATATGCTCATCACACTCATGTCGCTCATCGCGGCGGCCCTGTTCGCCCTGAGTTCGCTCAGACAGGTGTATCTCGATCAAACCCGCAGCGACCTGAAAATCCGGGCGGACCTGTTCCGGCGGCTCATCCCCGTGGAACTGGACCGTGACAACGCGGAGGCCATCAACAGGCTTGCCCGTGATGTGGGCGACAGCATCGGTACGCGCATCACCGTCATCATGCCCGACGGCGTCGTGATCGGCGATTCCGACAAGGCGTACACAATGATGGACAACCACCGCTACCGGCCCGAGATCCAGATGGCATACACGGGAGAGGACGGCATGTCCACCCGCTGGAGCGACACCCTGAAAAAGGACCTGATGTACGTTGCCGTCCCCGTCAGGCGCGACGGGAAAGTGGCCGGGGTGGTGCGCACGTCCATGCCGGTGGCGACCATCGAGTCCGCCATCAACGTCATCAAGCAGAAAGTGGTCATCATCGTCAGCATAATCGCCGTGGCCGCGGCGCTGGTCAGCTTCATCGTCAGCCAGTGGATCAACAAGCCCATCCGTAAAATGATCGCCGGTGTTGACCATTTCGCGGAGGGCGATCTCGGCTATCGCATCGAACAGTCATCGACGGACGAACTGGGGGCCCTGGCCGAGGCCATGAACTCGATGGCCGAGCAGCTCGACGAACGGGTCCGCGAGATCACGCGCCAGCGAAGCGAGCTCGAGGCGGTGCTTTCCGGCATGATCGAAGGCATCATCGTGGTGGATACCGATGAGCGGATCATCGAATTCAACCAGGCGGCCGAACAGTATTTCAAGGTGACTGCCATGGAAGCCAGGGGCAGGCGCATCGACGAGGCGGTGGCGGACATGAAGATCCAGCTCTTCATCAGAAAGACCCTGTCGCAGAGCACCTTTCTCGAGGACGAGATCGTTCTCCACGAGGACAGCGACGACCGGCTGCTCCAGGCCCACGGCACGCTTTTCCTCGACGGCAGGGGCGAACACATCGGGGCGATCATCGTGCTGAACGACATGACCCGCGTCAAGAAACTGGAGAACATCCGCAGGGATTTCGTGGCGAATGTGTCCCACGAGCTGAAAACCCCCATCACGTCGATCATCGGGTTCGTGGAAACGCTCAACGACGGGGCGATAGAGGATACCGAGAACCGCCAGCAGTTCCTCGACATCATTCTCAAACACGCGAAACGGCTCAACGCCATCATCGAGGACCTTCTGAGCATCTCCCGCATCGAACAGGATACGGAGAAGGAAAAGATACACCTCGGGGAGGAGAACCTCCACGAGATCATGAAAAACGCCATCACCCTGTGCGAGAACGAGGCGAAGAACAAGAACATCACCATCGAATTCACCTGCGGGAACATCAGGGTCAACGGCAATTCCGCCCTCCTCGAACAGGCTGTGGTGAACCTGATCGACAATGCCATCAAGTACAGCGAGGAGGATTCCCGCGTCATCGTGGAGGCCGGAGAACGGGATGGCGAGATTGTCATCGTGGTGCGGGATTTCGGCTGCGGCATCCCCGGGGAAAGCATCCCGCGCATCTTCGAACGGTTCTACCGCGTCGACAAGGGCCGGAGCAGGGACCGGGGCGGGACCGGTCTCGGCCTGTCCATCGTCAAGCACATCGTGAACGCCCACAACGGCAGCATTTCCGTGGAAAGCGTCCCCGACGAGGGAAGCTCGTTTTCGATCCATCTGCCCGCCATGCAAAACCCCGTATACTGAGCCGGTTTTGCGCCTCCCGCCGGGATTGTTTCGCCGGTGGACCGGCGGCGCACGCACCCACACACCCACCCACGCATCCGCATGAGCCCTGGAGAGCTTCCGTGCGGACGGCGCGGACGACCGTATGACCCTGTCATGGCGCCTGGGGATGGGGATCACGCGGCACCCGGGCTATTCGCCGATGCCGTCGATATAGTCCATTTCGGGGAGGGGAAGGTAGATGGACGACGCGATGTTCGAGAGGTGGAGGGCCGCCCGTTTGAAATACCGTGAGCCGAGCGTGAGCGTGACGACCGACGCGGGTTCCTGATCCGAATCGACCAGGTCGGCAATGACCTCCTCGCATTCCTTCGCGATGGTGCGGCATTCATTGGCAGCTTCGAGGGCGCATTCCGCGTCCGAATTCTCGAACGCCGTCTTTACCAGGCCGATCTGCTCCTGTACACGGGGACCGATGTCTTCGAAAAGGCGATCGAACAGCCTGCCGCCACCGTCGCTCTCCCGGATAAGCGTGTGCAGCTCGAAAATGTTCTTGATATAGTCTCCGATGCGCTCCGCGTCCTTCGTGATGCTCATCAGCGCCAGACAGGCGGGCAGGTTCGCCTGCGGCTGAGTCGAGAGATGAATGAGGATGCGCTTGCGGATCTCCTGCTCGGTGATGTTGATACTCTGATCCTTGAGATATATCTTTTTTTCCGACTTCCTGCCCTTGCTCTTGTTGACATTGACCTTGAGGGCATAGGCAAGCATCTCCTCCGATCTGTCGAGCATCGACGTGAATTCCTCGACGATACGGCTGGTGAAATCCTGCTCCGCCCACACCTGTTTCAATTGACTGAACACGGCCGTCCCCTCAGGTCAGTTTTGCGAACACGATCGGCACCACGTGCAGAAGGATGTATATGATCAGAAAGATGATGAAATGCTTGCGGGATCTCGAAACATAGGAGGCGATGGACCGCGCCGTCCAGATCGGAAGCGCCTTAAAGGGATAGAGAATGGCGATACCATAGATGTTGAACGTGAGGTGGCAGAGCGCGATGGTCATAGCCGCTTCCTTGCCCACATCGAGCGCCAGGACAGCGAGAAGCGCCGTGATGGTCGTGCCGATGTTTGCGCCCAGTGTATACGGGAATATCTGTTCGATGGTGAGCAGGCCCGCCCCCACGATGGGAATGATGATCGAGGTGGTGATCGAGCTGGACTGGACGATGGCGGTGAACACGATGCCGAACAGCAGGCTCAGGGCCGCGTTCTTGAAAAGGTACTGGTTCAGCACCCGCTCGATCTTCTCCATCACGATGCCCTTCATGTTCCGCACGATGCCGGACATGGCGGTGAACAGCCCGATGAAGGCCACGATCAAGAGCAGCCAGTGATTGTCGATGAATTCCGCAAGCGGTTTCGACACGGGGTGCAGGATAAACTTGAGGGGACTGGTGAACTTGAATCCGCCCATTCCCTCGAATATCTTCTCGGCCGCCGAGGCCGTGCGGTAGATGATGCCGAAGTAGAGTTCGAGGGGAAAGAGTATGAGGGTGGCATAGATATTGAAAATGTCATGCACGATCGACGCGCCGAAGGATCGCTCGAACTCGATCTTCCTGTTGGCATAGCCGAAAGAGACGATGGTGTTGGTGACCGTGGTCCCGATATTGGCGCCCATGACCATGGGAATGGCGCTCTGCAGGGGAAGCGTGCCCGCGGCGACCATGGTCACGATGATCGTGGTGGTGGTGGAGGAGGACTGGATGATGCTGGTGACGACGATGCCGATGACAAGCCCGATGAAGGGGTTGGACGTTGTCCGCATGAGCGTGTCCGCGAACTCCCTGCCCGACGATTTGAACGCGGTTCCCATGAGGTCGATGCTGATCAGGAACAAATACAGGAACAACAGGATTTTCATAAATCCTATCGCATCGTTCAGGATCCGCTGGCGCCGATATTCATCGACCATATACCGTCCTTGTGGTTGTCTCCAAATAAACGCGTGCGCGTGCTGCGCATCACTCGATGTGCGGGCCGGAAGAACGCGATGTTATTTCAAACGCCACGTAATATACACATTATTTGGAACCGATAAATGTTAAGAATATGTTAGGTTTTTCACAACCGGGACATCGGCGGATACACCCGGGAACCGTCATCCCCCCATCGTATCGCGCTCCGTGACGGCCGGCTTATAACCATGCTTCCCGCGCCGCGCGTCTTCCTCAATATCCCCGTTCCTCCGCCATGGGCTGGAGCAGGGGATTGAACTTGCGCCCTCCGCGGTAATTCCCGAGAAGAAAATAGGGGATCTCGCCACGGCGCGCCATCTCGTCGGCCCACTGGGCGCATATCATCTGCTGGATGATGTTGCCCACGATGCCCGAGGTGGGGCACCATTTACCATCGAGACCGGGAAGCTCGAGCACGCCGCCCGATTCGGGAGAGAAGTTGTCGAACCCGGCGTCCGCAATGTCGATGAGCCGTCCCGGTGGAACAGAACCGTCCGTGGACGAGGGACCGATGCCGATCACGAAGGCCCCCTCGACCTGCTTTTCCAGGGCGATGGCGGTTTCCTCGGGATGTGCCGGGGAAATGCCCGCCACGAGGAAGACATTGCGCAGCTTGTTGGCGTCCCAGTCGCCGGTATTGGGCATCCACGGTCCCGAGGCGACGCGGACGAGTTCGCTCTGGAAGCCGGTGTGCTCGATGCTTTTGACGAACCACCTGCCGCCGTCGATGATACGGCGCGACATTTCCACCGCGGTCTCCCTGATGCGTGTCCGGTGCTCGGCCCCGACCCTGCGCACCCGCTCCTCGAGGATGTCCATGTATTCCTGTGCCTTCCCGCCGGGTTTGGAGCGCCGGTCGCCGAGACCCGCAGCGATCTCAGCCGAAAGCATCCAGTGCAGGGCGCCCAAAGCGGTCACGCAGGAGGGGCAGATGGCCATGTAGGGTATTTCCGGCGGGTGGACGAGTCCCTGCTCGTGGGGAATGAAACTGTGGAGGATCTCGTTCGAGACATCCCCGAGCATGAGGTTGTCCTCGTTGGGCAGCACATAGCCCTCGGGATAGAACTCGTTGTTGACGTAGTTGACCGGCACGCTCACCACGTAGGCCCCGCGGTCGCGCGCCTCCTGGAGGGAGCGGTTGCAGTAGCAGGTGAAGATCAAGTCGCCCTTCTCGACATTGCCGAACTGACCCTCGGCCATCTCCGCCTGGTTCTGCTGATTGCTGCGCCGGGTGTGGGTCGTGATGACGCCGGGATTGCCGCGCCGGTCCTCCGCCTGCTCGCGGGCGGGCATGTGGCCGATGTTCGCCGAGGACCATACGGTGCCGCCGGAGCGTGTCACCTCGACCGCCCGTGCGCTCAGCTCCACGATCTGCGGAATCTCCCCCCGCAGGCTGCCCAGGATGTTCAGCGTCCCCTGGAGATACTCGTCCATGAAGAGAATTGTGTGCCCGAAGTCGTAGTCGTTGTCCCAGGGGCTTCCCGATCCGACGACCGGACCGGCGCCGCACGACGCTCCCGCATCCCCGGCGCCCACGGCAGCCGCGCCCACACCGGCGATGAGTCCGGATTTCAGCATGTTCCTGCGTGATACGTCAGCCATGTCAGTCCTCCTGCATGAGGGAGTGGGAAATTTTCTGTTCCTTAAAGTAACATCCATCGGCCGGGCATGCAAGCCATTACCGTGAACATCCGGCGAAATTGTGATGTATCGCCGCGTATGCGCTTGCATCTGTGTTCACGTCCCGCATATCTTGCTTGATCAGGGTATCACGTTAATTTTGAATTTATTTCCCCTTCTGCTGAATTCAGGCGAAAAGCTGTAGCTCGATTGTGGCATCGCCCCCTCTCCCCCGTCCGTAATGCTTTTCCTTCTCCCGCTTCGGGGGAAGGAGGCGCGAAACGACGGAAGGAAGCTTTGCAGAGAGCTGCTGAATCATGTGTTGCATACAGAACTGGATACCCGGATTTGATTACCGGATGAACCGTGATTACATCCTGTCAATCCTTTCATCCCATTAATCATGGTTCAAACGGCGTACGGTCAAACATCGGTTGCATGCGGTTCTGACAAACAATCAAAGAATCTTGAAGCAACCCCCCGTTTTTCGGCTGAAATAAATAATTCGAGGTTTTTCAGTTTCTGAACCTGGATTTTAAGGATTACGGGATGAACCGTGATTACAATCCTGTCAATCCTTTCATCCCATTAAT
>CAYNWJ010000269.1:2472-6033 GCA_964400815.1 uncultured bacterium | reverse complement strand
CGGTGGAAGCTAAGAGCTTATTCTCTTTGGATGCTGAGCATGCAGTGAAGTTCTGTTATCGAGCCATTACATCATAGTACACCCGAGTTAGAAGCTTAGCAGATATGTGAATTTTGCGAGCAAAGTGCGATTGCGTGTGTTTAGACCGCCCTGTGTATCCCATTCCTCATTATAGACGAGATAGAGATCGCTGCCGATCTTCGGTATATAGTGCAGGCGGAAATTGGTGTTCACCCGGCGGGTCTCGTTGTTGTACTGGATGAAGGTGCTCGTGGACAGCCGGGTGGAAAAGTCGATCGACACCCTGCCGCCGTAATCCCGCGCGATGATCTCGTTTCCGCCGATGGTGATCTTGTTGTAGCTGGCGTCCGCGGTGAGGGCGTAGTGGCTGGATGCCTTGTATGTCACCGCCACATCCCCCTTGTCGCTCGAACCGTTGTAGAAATCGCCCCAGCGCCCGGATATGCTCGCGGAGACGGGACGCCGCCCGCTGCTCGAAAGCCGGGTGTCGTAGTACCAGTTGTCGTAGACCTGCGAGGGTACGAGGTTGCCATAGATGGAAAAGTCGGTTTCGTATACGTAATCGTAGTCGTTACGCACGCTGAACGTAAACCTGTCGTCCGAATCGGTGATGATGCCGATGGGCCTGATCTCCACGTCGCGGAAGAGCAGACGGCCGTCCATGTCGGTGGTGTAGTTGAAATTGAAGGGCTTGAGTTCCAGCTTCTTGATGTAGGGTATGTCCGGGCGGGGCGAGAGGGTGGTGAACCAGATGTAGTTCTTGATGCCGACCACCCGCGCGAATCCCAGTTCTGGATTGAACCGCTCGTCGAGGGCGTGATAGAGAATGAACGAGTTCACCAGATCGTTGGGATAGGATATATAGAGACGGCCGGCGGAGCTTTCGTGCATTCGGCCGTCGGTGACCGAACCGGACAGATAGCCCTGGATGTCCAGGTTCTTGTCGCCGAGGAACTTGTCCGTCCGGAGAATCCAGTCGACGCCGTAGACCTGGTTGTCGTGGTTGTTCTCGTCGAACGTGCTCGTGGCGATGAAGCCGATGTATGACTGTTCGAAGATGTCCTTCTTGACACGGGCGACGGAGTAGTTCGCGCCGGGATAGCCCCGTTCGGAGTCCGTCTGCATGGTGAGCATCCCGAGACGGTAGCCGCCCGCCTTCTGGGTGAGCTTCGCCCCGGCGAGGATCGGCTGGTCGTAGCGGTCCGGTGTGATGCCTATGCGCCGGGAATAGAAGAGCCGTGTCCCGCCCTGTGTGAAATCGAAGGTGTCCGAACCCTCGAGGAAGAAATCGCGTTTTTCCGGGTAGTGAATGTCGAAGCGCGTGAGATTGATGACCTCCCGGTCGCTTTCGATCTGGGCGAAGTCGGTGTTCACCGTCAGGTCCAGGGTGGTGTTGGAGGTGATGCCGTATTTGAGCTCCACGCCCGCCTTGGTGATGTCGTCGATGTCCTCGCCCGCGACCTTCTCCACGCCACCGAGGACATAGGGCTTCACATCGATCTGACGGCTGCGTTCGAGATGCTCGCTCATGGTCAGCGTTCCCGCCTGTGTGAGAAGCTGGAGGCCCTGGTTGCGTCGCCAGCTCTTCCAGAGCGATATCTCGTTCTTGCGGCGGATGGAGCGGAGGAAGTTCACGCCCCAGGACTGCTCGTCGGATGTGGGGAAGCGCAGTGACTTGAAGGGAATCTCTATCTCGATCGTCCAGCCACGGTCGGTGATCCTGACCGCCGTTTCCCAGATGGCGTCCCATTCCGTGTTCAGGTCGGTCTGGGGATTGGTGGTGCTGCCGCTGCGGAAGGTGGCGTCACGCTGTGCGCCGTTGGGATTGACCGCGAAATAGAAGCCCATACGGCGGTCCTGATAGGTATCGAGCACCACGGCGAAATAGTCATCGCTTGAAAAGCTTCCGTCCCAGTTCAGCTGACGGTGGATGATGCCCGCGGGATCGCTGTCGTGGCAGATCACGCCGATATAGAGGTTGTCGTTGCCGTAGAGGACCTTCACTTCCGTTTTTTCCGTCGCCGGTTCGCCCTCCTCCAGTTCCATCTGTGTGAATCCGGTGATCGGCCGTGCGGAGGCCCAGGCATCCTCGTTCAGAACGCCGTCGAGCCTGATCATGGATTCGGTGTAGTGCGCATCGATCTGGGCGCCGGCTTCCCGGACCTGAGCGAAAGAAAGAATCGCAGCCGCGAATATCAGGGCGTACATGGCGTTTGACCGGCGTGAAATCGGTAGCTTTTTCAAACGGTGTCTCCTTGGCAAATGAATATGATGCGGCGAATGTAAAGTAACAAATAGTTATCAGGTAGTATAATCCACATTGTCCTATGCCCGCGGATGGAACGAACGGTGGACCTCCCGCAGGAATTCACGATCCACGTAGGTGTATATCTCCGTGGTTGAGATGTTCGAATGACCGAGGAGTTCCTGTATCACCCGGATGTCCGCGCCCCCCTCGAGCAGATGGGTCGCGAACGAGTGCCTGAGCGTGTGTGGCGAAACATGGGAGGATATCCCCGCGGCGAGGGTGTGCTTCCGGAGGATTTTCCAGAAACCGACACGGCTCAGGGGCCGTCCGCGGCTGTTGAGAAACAGGATGTCCTTCGCGCCCGCCTTCGCCAGTTCGGGCCTCGCCCGCCCGAGGTAGTCGGTCACGTATTTTTTCGCCGTGGAGCCCAGGGGCACGATGCGCTGTTTCGAGCCCTTTCCGGTGATCCTGACGATATCCTCTTTCAGGAGCACGCCGGAGACGGTCATGCCCACGAGTTCCGAGACACGCACGCCGGTGGCATAGGCGAATTCGAGCATCGCCCTGTCGCGCAGGCCGAGAGCGGAACCCGTGTCGGGCGTTTCCAGGAGTCTGAGGGTTTCCTCTATGCTCAACACATCGGGAAGTTTTCGTTTCGGGGCGGATATCTCGACTGTTTCCGTCGGGTCCAGCGGGGTGTGGTCTTCGTGGAAGAGATAGCGGTGATAGGCGCGGATGGCGGCAAAGTTGCGGGCCACAGTGGACGCCGAAAGTCCGAGTTTCCTGAGGGTGCCGATATACGATTCCACGTGGTTCTTTTCGATGTCGGCGGCTGTGCCGATGTTACGGTCCGCAAGCCAGGAAAGGTATCGGTTCACATCGTGCATATATGCCTCGACCGTGTTCCCGCTTGCGCCCTGTTCCACATCGAGAAAGGTGATGAATCCTGTCAGGGAGAAAGCTCCCGTGCGCCCCGTCCGGTCTTCCATGGTCTGCCTGACCTCCCCTGCATGACCGTATTGGACGGCATGCCGTGCGAAATCGTCCGATCAGCGCAGAAACTCGTTGTTTTCCTTCTCGAAACCCATGACACTCCGGTCGCCGTGGCCGGGAAGGAGAATCATGTCGTCCGGCAGGCCCGAAAATGTTTCCTCGAGCGTTCGCCGCAAAACATCATAATCACCCCCCGGCAGGTCCCAGCGCCCGACCGAAAGCCTGAACAGCGTGTCGCCCCCGACGATGAACTCGTCGCCGTGGATGAACGAAACGCCGCCCGGTGTGTGGCCCGGTGT
>CAYNWJ010000269.1:2219-2460 GCA_964400815.1 uncultured bacterium | reverse complement strand
AGTTCGTATTCGCCGATGGTCACGACATCGCCGTCCGCAAGCAGGGTGGAGTGCTCGGGCAGCCGGAGCTCGGCGCCGATCATGAAGGAACCGTTCAGCACCGGGTCCCCGAGCATGGGGGCGTCGGCCGCGTGGATCGACACGGGGGCGCCGGTCATTTCGATCGCCTCAGTGATCCCCATGGTGTGATCGAAATGACCGTGGGTCAGAAGGATGGCGGAAATCGTGCACGATTGCATCG
>CAYNWJ010000269.1:0-2209 GCA_964400815.1 uncultured bacterium | reverse complement strand
GCCCGTGCCAGTTCCGGGGACATGCCGCCGGGATCGATCAGCGCCGCCTCGTTGGTTTTTTCGCATATGGCGAGGTAGCAGTTCGTCATGAGCGGGCCGACGGGGTGGCATGTGATTTTCATGATGATCCTTTGAGGAGTTTCCGCGGGAAATGGTGTTTGTTTTACAGCTTAATGGCCTGTATATTCTTAAAAATATACCGCTTCGAGACGTCTTTTCCAAACGGATTTAACCCGAATCGAACAGAACGGACAACCGTGAAGAACCAACGCGGCAGGACACGAAACACATCCGGGGAAACCTCCCGCGGCGCCCTTGAAACGGTCAAGGGGGTTGTCCGTGTCATAACCTTCCACAACGAGGAGAACGGCTTCACCATCGCCAAGCTCGAGCCACTGGACGGCGGAGACCGTATCGCCGTAAAGGGCTTCATCAAACGCCTGTCTGTCGGTGAGACCGTCGTCCTCAGGGGCTACTGGTTCACGGACAAAAAGTGGGGACCGACATTCAAGTTCGAAAGCTACGAATCCGTGCTTCCCTCGTCTGTTGAAGGTATCAGCCGGTTTCTCGCCTCGAAATACATGAAAGGCATCGGGCCGGTCTCGGCGGGCAACATCGTGGACACCTTCGGCGAGGAAACCCTGAAGGTCCTCGACGAAACCCCGGAGCGCCTGAGCGAGGTGCCGGGACTCTCGAAAAAACAGATCGACGCGCTCACCGAGGGGTGGGGGACCCACCGGCGCATCAGGGATGTCATGATATTCCTCCGCTCCCATGACATCTCGGAGGCGTATGCATCGAGAATATACGAGCATTACGGCGCCGAGACCGTGGACAAGCTCAGAAGCAATCCCTACCGTCTGATACGGGATATCAGGGGCATCGGGTTCATCAAGGCCGACCAGGTGGCCGCCAAGCTGGGCATCGAAAAGAATGCGCCGGAACGGGTGCGGGCGGGCATACTGTACAGTCTTGACGAGCTGGTGGACAAGGGGAATGTCCATTTCCCGAGAACGGATCTCGTGGAATACGCCGGGGAGATTCTCGACCTCGACACCGGCGTCGTGCTCGAATCCGTCGACTGGCTCGAACGGCAGAAGCTCATCGAGGTTGACGAGGAGCGGGTGTTTCCCCGCGAGCTCTATGACCGTGAGGTGGAAATCGCCCAGCGTCTCCGCACCATCTCGACCACACCGCGCACCCTTTCCATGCCTCAGGGAACGGACATTGATGCGCTCATGGACGGGATCGGGCGGGCGCGGGGGATCGAATTCGCCGGGGAACAGCGCCGGGCCATCGCCACGGCCGCCGAATCCAAGGTCATGGTGCTCACCGGCGGGCCCGGAACCGGAAAGACCACCACCGTTCTGGGTGTCATCGACCTGCTCAGGAAGATGCGGATGCAGGTGCTCCTGTGCGCGCCGACGGGGAGAGCCGCCAAGCGCATGTCGGAGGCCACCGGATTCGAGGCCCGCACCATTCACCGCCTCCTCGAATTCAATCCCATGCGTGGTAAATTCTCGAAGAACGAGGGCGAGCCCCTGGACGCCCATGCCGTGATCATGGACGAAAGCTCCATGGTGGACACCACGCTCATGGCCGATTTTTTAAGGGCCCTGAGCCCCTACACCACCCTCGTTATGGTCGGCGACGTGGACCAGCTTCCGTCCATCGGCCCCGGCAACATTCTCCGCGATATCATCGATTCGGGTGTGATCCCCACCGTGCGGCTCACCGAGATTTTCCGCCAGGCGTCAGCCAGCCGCATCGTTCGATGCGCACACCGCATCAATCAGGGCAGGCTTCCCTATACAGACAACGACCGTAATGGCAACTTCTTCTTTCTCGGAATGAACGAACCGTCCGGGATCGCGCAGACCATCGTGGACATGGTGGCCCGCCGCCTGCCGCAGAAATACGGGTTCGATCCCGTCGGGGATATCCAGGTCCTCTCGCCCATGCACAAGAGCGAAACGGGGGTGCAGAACCTGAACCGCCTCCTGCAGGAGACCCTGAACCCGCCGGCCCCCTCGAAGCCCTCCATACGGTTCGGGAACTGGACGTACCGCACGGGCGACAAGGTCATGCAGATCCGCAACAACTACGACAAGCTGGTCTTCAACGGCGACATCGGGCGCATCGTGTCGATCGCCACCGACGGGCTCTCGCTCGGGGTCAGGTTCGACGAGACGGTGGATATTTGCATAAG
>CAYNWJ010000268.1:0-6040 GCA_964400815.1 uncultured bacterium | reverse complement strand
GTCATCGGAGCGGTGAAGGGGTAAGACGGGTCCCGTGGCTGCCGTACCGCAAGAACAGCACGGGATCTATTCAAGGAGGAAAGGATGGAAACGCCGGGCGGTGCTCCCTCACACTCCGGTGATCTCCCGGATTTTCCCGAAGAACGCCCGTTTGCGCGGCGTGTTGATGCCCCAGTTCACCGGCGGGCACTGGTAGCCGTCGCGGTAGTTGCTCCTTCCCGGATCGAAGAATCCCCATGAGGCGTGTTCGCCCACGGCGGCGAGAAGGTTGTTCCGGGGCCTGTCGAAGTCGAAGTGATCGTCCTCGTTGAAGAGAACGGGCAGGGGACGGCCGGCGATGTCCCGCGCCTGCCTGACCATTTCCGCGATGCGCGCCGGGTCGCCGACACCGTTGCCGTGCATGAGGATGAAATCCGCCTCGGCGGCGACGTTCTCTCCGGGCACACGCCCGCCGCCGTAACTGGTGCTCACCGGGTACCGCCACCCACCGCGCGACATCCCCTTCACCCGTGCGATGAGCTCGTGCACCCGCTCCGGACGCAGGATGCCGTGATCGTAGCGGACATTGCATTCGTTGTTGATCTCGATGAGAACGTTCCGGTATCCCCGGCTGAAAAGCCAGTCCACGGCGTTGTCCACAGCCCGTATCACCGCCGCCTCGTCACGCACACGCTCATCCTGTCCGAAATAGAAGAGCCCGAGGATCGGGACCATTCCCAGCTCGTCCGCCCTGTCGAGGATGAGGGCGAGCCGTTCCAGATAATCCCCCCTCAGCGAGCCGTCCACCGCCACCGCCGAATTGTGCCAGGGCTGGGAGCGCGAGTATCCCTCGGGGCTGCCGCCCTGGAGATTTACGGTGAATGACAGGAGACCATGGGCGCGCCAGGCGGGCATGGCGGCGGTGAACTCGCGGGTGTTCCGCCAGGGGTCCCAACGGCCGGTGTCGGGATAGGCCCATTTGTGACGCGTCTCGGGATTGAGGTCGTGGAAGGTTCCCTGTATCATCCGCGAATTGAAGAGCAGGCCCTCGATGCGCCTGCCGTTCCATGTGCGTCCCTCATGGGTGGGCGCGCCGTTCACGAGAAAGGTGTCGCCGTCGATGGCCACCGTGGTGCGCCGTTCGGGAACGGGGCGGCCCGCGACTCCCTGCGTAGGTGCTGAGCAGCCGGCGAGGGATGCCGCCCACCCCAGGGCTGCGGTGATGGCCTCGCGGCGGTTCGGACGGGTATCCTGCATGCTTCGTGCCTCCGGTCAGAAGGTGCGTTAGCTGGTGTGCACGTCAGGCGCGCCAGGGGCGTGTACGGTTCAGGCCGCCCTCCAGCACGTTCAGGGCGATGTTGACATCGTCCACGATCTGGAAATCGTACATCCCCACGCAGACGAAATCCGCGCCGCCCTCGAAGGCGAACCGGAAACCCTCCTCGGGCGCGATCGAACCGGCGGCCAGGGTCTTGAATGCGATCCAGGGTTGGTTCAGGGTGCGCATGTATTCCATGGTGGCGGCGGGATCGGCGCACCAGAGATTGTCCTTGATCCCGAGGCCGTTCTCGGTCTCGCCGGGCCGGGCGGACCAGTAGTCGGTGCTGTGGAAGGTCTTCATCCAGAAGTCCGGCTCGATGCCGAAGTCCACGCTCTTACGGACGGTTTCCAGATCGTGGGCGCCGATGCCCGCGGGAAGGCCGTTCCGTCTGATGAATTCCACCGCCTCGGCCATGAGGTCCATCTTCCCCTCGCGGGCCAGTCTGTCGGCGACGCCGCCGTGAATATAGCAGGCGCTGGCGCCGTTGTCGATGGATTTTTTGACGCCGTCGAGAATGGTCTTGCCGCCGCCGCAGTCGGAGATGAACCTGATGTTCCCGATCCCCCGTTTCCAGTATTCGTTGATCACCCCGCAGAGGACGGGATTGGTGAGAAAGGCATTGATGCCGCATTTTTCGGCCAGGAGGAAGGTCTCGAAAATCTTGGTCTTGTGGTGGTAGGCCTTGACCAGCTTGGAAACATAGATCAGGTCGCGGGCATGGGCCCAGCCGCCCACGAGGTTTCCTCCGAGGATGACCCGGCTCAGCTCCATGTCGCCGATGCGGGTGCGGGGAACCTGGCCTTTCAGGTCCTTCAGGCTGCTGAAGTTGAATGTCTTGACCGTTGCGCTGGTGACCGCATCGGCCTTGCGGTCCCCCAGGTTCTTCTCCTCCCAGCTCTCCCAGCCCATCTTCCTGAGAAGCACGATCACGAAGGCGCCGAGCACGGGGGTCGTGGCGAGACTCCTGATCAGCTCGCGCCGTCCCATGGACGGGGGCGTGCCCGCGGGTTCGAGGTGTTCATCACCGGCGGTTTCCGATGGAGCTTCCGCTTTCGCCGCCGCCCGTTTCCGTTTGCGGAAGGCCAGGTACCGGTCGATGCCGAGGAAGGTCCCCGTGGGAAAGACCGCCACCACGGCGAGGGAGATGAGCTCCACGAGGTTCTTGTCAACGACGAGGTAGTTGCCCTCGGTCACCACGCCGAAGTCCATGCCGATGAAGGGCGGGTTCGCGGCATAGTAGAGGCCGATGAGGAGCATGCCGAACAGCGCCGCCGTCCGGGTGAACGCCCCGAGCATGAGGCCCAGGCCGATGAGGGTGAGCCCCCAGATGTTGAGGAAGTCAACCACCGCCAGAAGCGCGGGCGTGTCGGCGATATACTGGAAGACGGGGGCGAGCACCCATTTCGAGACTGCGAGATAGCCCTCGGACGTCCAGCCGGGGGTCATGAGCTTCGCCACGCCCTCATAGAGAAAATGCCAGCCGACCGCCACGCGGAGTACGGTCAGAATTGCCATCTGGACCGTTGTCGTACGGCGGGTTATTGCCTGTGTTTTCATGGTGTGGTGACCTCGTTGTTTCGCATGTATGAATTTGCAATCCTTTTCATCCCTTCTTCTCCGGGCCGGGCTTGCAGGCGATGACCCGCACCTTCTCGAGGGTAATGAGCCCCTCGTCCATGAGGGTGTCGAGCCCGGGGAGGAATGCGGCGATACGGTCCGGGGCGTCGACGATCTCGATCACGATGGGAAGGTCCTCGGAAATGCGGAGCAGTTCCGCCTCGCCCGTGAGTTTCATGACCGGTTCCTCCCAGTGTGAATAAGGTTCGTTCAATCCGTTTCCCCGGTCCCCTCACATCCGGTATCCCAGCGCGAGCCCCGCGGCGAAGAGCACGATCCCGGCCACCGTGTGGGCCGCCAGGTTCGTCCCCGCCATCAGGAACTGGCCGTTGCGCAAAAGCTCGCTCGTTTCGAGAATATAGGTCGAAAACGTGGTGAACGCCCCCATGAAGCCGATGAACACGAAGGCCCGCATGTCGCCGCCCAGTTGCAGGCGCGTCTCGGCGAGGGCCCAGAGATACCCGGCCGCCAGGCATCCGGCCAGGTTGACCGTGAGCGTTCCCGCGGGGAAATCACCCCCGAACAGCCGCTGGGCGATTCCCGCGAGGCCGTACCTCGCCAGACTGCCGAATCCTCCGGCGACCGCTATGAACAAGAGCTTCCTGAGCAATCGATGGTCCTTTCCTGAAATGCGTGTGTAACCGGAGCCGCCGCCCGATCATTCCTCCCGCTCCTCCGCCGGGATGTGGACGTGGAATATGGCGGGCCTGCCATAGGCCGAGCCCAGTTCCTTCGTGGTGAAACGGCCGTTCACATAGAAGAAGAGGCTCTCCCCCGTCTCGTCCAGTTCGAGACCGTAGGTGCCCCCGGGGCTGTAGCCATAGGTGTCGAGATAGAAGTCGTTCAGGAAGGCGATGACCTTCTTCGTTCCGGTCACGGTGTCGTACTGCACCACCGGTGTGCCGTACGTGTATGCGCGGGTGTCCGCGCCGGGGAGGTAGTAGATATAGCGCTTCTTCGGGCTCAGGCACATGGTCGATGTGTACTTGCCCTCCTTTCCCCAGTTGATTCCCTTGAGCTCGGTGCGGTCTTCGCCGGGGTGGAACGTGAAGAGCGTTCCCCGCACGTCCATGCACCAGAAGGCCCCGTTTTGGTCCTTCACCTTCGTGTGGGCGCGCATGGCGGTGGCCTTGCCGGTGACCGGGTTGGGGGGCACGGCGGCGTTCATGCGGGTGAAGGTGTTGTTCCGTCGCTCGTAGCGCACGAAGCGCTGCGGGCCTTCGTACCGCTCGAAGAGAGACTTGCCGGGCACCATGCCCGAGTCGGTGGTGTAGACATGGCCGGTCTCGCGGTCGAGGAGCACGCCCCGTTCGTACCAGGAGATGCCGTCTGGCGGCGCGGCGCCATAGAGCATCCGGCGTTCACGGGTGTCATAGGCAATCACGTCGCCCCGTATCGCCCCCACGCCGAAGAGAAGGCCCCGCTGCCAGTCATAGGCATGGTAGGGCCAGCTCTCCCCTTCGAGCGGGATGCCGAGGTTCTCCGCCTCGCCCGTGAATATGTTGTAGCGCAAAAGCCAGCTCCCGCGGTATTTCGCGCCGTATTCGCTCTCGTCCGGCGGCGGGCCGTAGAAGGTGAGCATCCAGATGTCGCCGCCGGGTCCCACGTCCAGGTCGCCGTGCAGCTTGCCGTCGGCGAAGTCGTCCGGCCCCCAGCCGATGACCTCCTTCGAGTCGAGAACGATCTCCTGGCGTTTTTCCTCCGGATCGTATCTGATGATATACGCCGTACCGCCATAGGACATGTGGTTCCCGATGGAGAAATAGAAGCAGCCGTCGGGACCCTTCGTCACATCCCCCCAGCCGCCGTAAATGCCGCCCGTTTTCGAATCGAAGGATGGCAGATACCATGGATCGAGCCCCTGAACGATGGCGAAGTCGATGACGGGCGGGGTTTCGGCCACCTCGAAATCCCGGATTTCCGGGTAGTCGTCCGGCACCGTGATGAAATGCCGTGACGTGTCCGTCTGCATGGCGGATTGGCGGAGAATGCCGCGTTTGTCGTACTTCTGCTCGAAATCCCGCTGCTCATCGGGGGATTTGAAGGCGGGCGCGGGACAGTATCCCGGCGCAAGGAGGAGCAGAGCGAGAGTGATGAGCGGGACGCGGGTCAGCCGTTTCATGGTTCGTTCCTCGTGTGGTGTCGTTTATGCCGGATCGCCTCTGGAATGGCGCTCATTCATCGTCATCGACCAGACGGTATCGCCGCGACGGAAAGCTGAACAGCGGGTCCACGCCGTCCGCCATGGAGCGCAGTCCGTCACGCTCGCCGTCCGAAAGCGGCATTGCGGCGGGGCCAGCCTGAGCGCCCGCCGGTAGAGCCCCTCGTCACCGGGGGGTATCGCGGCGGTCACCGGCAGCGACAGGGTAAATTGCAGTCCCATGAAGGCGTCCCCTTCGCTTTCAAGCGGCCGGTACCAGCAGTTGGGATAGGGGCGTTCGTCGCGGGACGTCCCCGGAGGCAGGGACGTGAAGGCCATGGACTTGAGCGCCAGAACCGCCGCGCCGCGCTCGCGGGCGTATTCGATCAGCCGCGGGCCGAACCCGCCCTCGTACCACATCACGAAGTTGACCGGAACGAGGATGCTGTCGAAGGGGAACAGTTCCAGCGCCTCCATCGCCGCCTCGACCGAGTGCGCCGAGAATCCGATATACCGCACCTTTCCCTCGTCACGGGCCTTTTCAACCGCCCCGAGAGCGCCGCCCGGCCCGAACGCCCTGCGGATGTCGTCAGGCGTGGTGAGGGCGTGCAGCTGGTACAGGTCGAAATAATCGGTGCGCATGTTTCCGAGCGAGGCGTGAAGCTCCCCGATGATGCCTTCCGCCATGCGCTGCGTGCTTTTGCAGGCAAGGAACACATCTTTCCTGAAGGGTTCCAGAGCGGGCCCGAGGTGCTGTTCCGCGTCACCGTAGGTGGGGGCGACATCGAAATAGTTGACCCCCGCCTCGATGGAATCGCGCACCACACGGTCCGCTGCCGACTGTTCGGCGCCATTCACCACCATCCCGCCGAAACCGATGACCGAGAGATGCTCCCCCGTATCGCCATAGGGCCGTCTGGGCAGGGTCCCGAGCTTTCCTGTGTCCGCCGCTCCGCTCACATGTGCTCCACGCTGAGCAACTT